>JANPHE010000293.1:0-10222 GCA_031424295.1 Segetibacter sp.
GTTATTGTATTGCCAAGGTGGACCTCAATCGCCTTTAACGCAATTTTATTCATTCCGTTGGAATTTTCAGTTAATGGCTGCCAACGGATATATTGTAGTTGCTCCCAACAGAAGAGGCATGTATGGTCATGGTCAGGAATGGAATGAAGCCATTAGCAAAGATTGGGGTGGACAAGTAATGAATGATTATTTATCAGCCATTGATGACGCTTCCAAATCTACTTACGTTGACAAAAAAAGGCTGGGTTGCGTAGGTGCAAGCTATGGTGGCTATTCTGTTTTTTATCTGGCAGGAATACACAACAATCGCTTCAAGAGTTTTATTGCTCACGATGGGGTATTTGATATGCGTAGTATGAGCGGAACTACTGAAGAAATATGGTTTAGCAATTGGGAAAACGGTGGAAATTATTGGGAAAAAGAGAATAAGACTGCTCAGAAAGCTTTTACTAAATTTAACCCTAGCGATATGGTTGACAAATGGAATACACCAATCCTCATCATACAGGGAGGAAAAGATTATCGAGTTCCGATAGAACAAGGGTTGCAAGCATTCCAGGCTGCGCAATTGAGAGGTATAAAAAGCAAATTATTGTATTTGCCAGATGAAAATCATTGGGTTATGAAAGCCCAAAATGCCATAGTTTGGCAAAGAGAATTTTATAAATGGTTAAAGGAAACGTTGTAGTTTTCAAATCTATAAAACTAAAAATGCCGCTATTTGAAGCGGCATTTTTAGTTTACCTAATCCATAGTCTGCATAACCCATCATTTCCTCTCTTGTACCAAAATAACCCATATATTATGCTTGATGACTGCGAAAATGTTGAATTTCAAAAATTATAGACTTCTAAAAATAATACTAGAAACTGTAGCCGCTAATTATTTTTAATTATCATTTTCAACTAATTTATCTACCCTTTCATCATCCCGATAAAATCATCAAACAAATACCTGCTATCATGCGGACCGGGGAAACTTTCAGGATGATACTGAACACTAAAAGCAGGCTTATTTTTCATTCGGATGCCTTCTATGCTGTCATCATTTAAATTGATATGGGTAACCTCCACATCGGGGTTTTTCCGGACTAAATCAGGATCAATACCAAAACCATGATTTTGTGTGGTGATTTCGCACAGCCCGGTGATGATATTCTTAACCGGATGGTTCAATCCCCTATGCCCATGATGCATTTTGTAAGTAGGAATGTCATTTGCCCTCGCCAGCAATTGATGACCGAGGCATATCCCAAATATCGGTTTGTTCTCAATCAGCATATCCTTTACCGTATTCACAGCATAGTCCATGGCTGCAGGGTCGCCGGGACCATTAGAGATAAAATAGCCGGTTGGATTAAAACCCTTCATTTCACTTATCGTGGCAGATGAAGGAAAGACTTTTACATACGCACCTCTTTCTGTCATACAGGTTAGAATATTTTGCTTGACGCCAAAATCTACCACTGCAATTTTAATAGGCGAAGTAGGATCGCCTGCTTCATAAGGTTGAGTGGTAGATACTTTAGATGCCAACTCCAACCCTCCCATATCCGGCACTTGAGCTAGAAGCGAACGAAGATTATCCACATTCAACTCATCTGAAGAAATAATGCAGTTCATGGCACCTTTGGTTCTAACGTGAGCAACCAATGCCCTTGTATCCACTCCTTCTATTGAAACAATATTATTTGCTTTTAAATATTCGTCTAATGACCCCTGTGCTTGTTTTCGGCTATATTGATCTTCCAGGCTGCGGCCTATCAATCCATTGATTTTTATTGAACAACTCTCTACATCTGTATCCTTGACACCATAATTGCCAATATGTACATTGTTCATGATAACAATCTGACCAAAATAGCTGGGGTCGGTAAAAACTTCCTGGTAACCGGTCATACCAGTATTAAAACAAATTTCGCCTGTTGTAGTTCCTGTTTTTCCAAATGCTTTACCGTGGAAAATGGTACCATCGGCTAATAGAAGAATTGCGGTTGGGTAAGTCATGATTATTGCTAATGGAAGATCAATTAATGTTTAGAAATGAAATAAAGCTATTCGTAAAAATTAAGTGTAGTTATGTTCAAAATACTTTTGTAACAACCTCTACAATTATTGAGTAATTTAATTTCATTCACAGAATTTTCAAAAATATTATTACTTCAATAAACTTTGTTCTAAACTTATAAACAACAAAAAAGGCAAAGCCGTTACGACTTTGCCTTTTACTTAATTTAGTTAATTATTACTTTGCTTCATCTGCTTCATTGTTATCTGCAAGCGGAGATTCTGTTGAAGTATCTGATTCAGTTTCAGAAGAAGCAGTATCAACTGTAGCTTTTTTACGGCTACCTGCACGACGTGTTTTCTTAGCAGGTTCATTAGCAGCAGTTGTTCCTTTACCGTAAATCTCGTTGTAATCAACAAGTTCTATCATAGCCAACTCAGCATTATCACCATGACGGGCACCTAGTTTGATGATACGAGTATATCCTCCTGGGCGGCTTTCTACTTTAAGACGAACAACATCAAAAAGTTCTTTGATGGCTTCTTTATCCTGAAGATAGCTAAAAACCACACGACGTTGGTGTGTAGAATTTTCTTTGGCCTTAGTAATAAGAGGTTCAACATAGGTTCTTAAAGCTTTAGCTTTAGCCAAGGTTGTAGTTATTCTCTTGTTAGAGATCAATTGAGCCGCTAGGTTGCTGAGCAATGCTCTACGATGGCTGGCTGTTCTGCTGAGATTGTTTATTTTGTCTCCGTGACGCATGACTTATTGTTTTATTTCCGATGCACCGTGTCAGGATTTGCACCGGTCTCAACTAAAGGTTGAGGGTTTATTAATAATATTTGAAATTTTAGGTTACCTAATTTGAGGCAAATTAGAAAACTTAATAATCGTCCTTATCGATACCTAATTTACCAAGGTCCATACCGAAACCAAGTCCTCTTTCGTTCAACACTTGCTCAATTTCGCTTAAAGATTTCTGACCGAAATTTCTAAACTTCATAAGATCTTCTTGCTCATATTGAACCAACTCGCTCAAGCTGTTGATCTTAGCTGCTTTAAGGCAGTTAAATGCACGAACTGAAAGGTCAAGGTCTTCCAATGGAGTCTTCAACACTTTACGTAATTGAAGCGTTTGCTCATCCACCATATCTTCTTTCTTCTCTTCCTTGTTGTCAAAAGTGATATTTTCATCGGTGATGATCATCAAATGCTGTATCAAAATACGTGAAGCTTGTTTAACAGCTTCTTCAGGATGGATAGTGCCATCAGTAGCTACATCCATTACCAGTTTTTCAAAGTCTGTTCTTTGTTCCACACGGGTATTCTCGATAGTATATTTTACATTCTTAATTGGTGTGTGAATACTATCAATTGGAATATAACCGAAAACTGAATCTTTTACTTTATTGTCCTCAGCCGGTACATAACCACGACCTTTGGTGATGGTAATTTCAATGTCAAGTTTAGCACTATTATCCATTGTACAGATCAATAAAGCTGGGTTCATCACTTCAAAAGCCTGAGTAGCTTCGCCAATCATACCTGCAGTAAACTCAACACAATTCTTGATATTAAGGGTTATTTTCTCAGTACTAACCTCATTATCTACTCTCTTCTTAAAACGTACTTGCTTTAAGTTGAGGATTATTTCAGTAACATCTTCTGTAATCCCTTTAAGGGTAGCAAATTCATGCTCAGCACCTTCAACTTTTATTCCCACAATAGCATATCCCTCAAGAGAACTCAATAATACCCTGCGAAGTGCATTACCAATCGTTAAGCCATATCCTGGCTCCAAAGGACGAAATTCAAACTGTGCATCAAAATCACTTGCCTTTTGTAAAACGATCTTGTCGGGTTTCTGGAAATTTAAAATAGCCATCTGTTATTGACGATTTGTTTTTTAATTTTTGATTGATAAACAAAGAATGAACATGATATATAAACCATGAACAAATCTTCACTTACTTTTACTTACTGTACAATTCCACTATTAGTTGTTCCTTGATATTTTCAGGAACGTTTTCCCTTTCAGGATAAGTTATAAAAGTACCTTTCATTTCACTTTCACTCCAGTCAAGCCAACCGAACTTGTTGTTTTTTCCACGCATTGGGCTTGTAACTGCACTGTTTCCAGCACTTTTCTCTTTTATTCCGATTACATCGCCTGGCTTCAACTGGCAAGATGGTACGTTAACCACCATTCCATTAACTGTTACGTGCTTATGAGATACAAGCTGACGTGCAGCTGGACGACTTGGAGCAATACCTAACCTGTAGATAGTATTGTCAAGACGAGCTTCCAGTAACTTTATCAGGTTTTCACCTGTTACACCCTTGCGGCGTGCTGCCTCCGTAAAAGTGTTGCGGAATTGTTTCTCCAATACACCATATGTGTATTTAGCTTTCTGCTTTTCTTTCAATTGTAGTGCGTATTCACCTAATTGTTTACGCTTTCTTTGAGCACCATGCATTCCGGGCGGATTGCTGTTTTTGCTCAACCATTTTCCGTTGCCTAGTATAGGCTCTCCGAACATCCTGCAGATTTTAGTCTTTGGACCTGTGTACCTTGCCATGTTATAAATTTTAGATTTTTGAGTTACCCGGAACAGTTCATAAAAAAATCTTAAAATTGGAACTGAGCCAGCTTGTTAAATAAATATTTAAACCCACCATTGACCGATCAATCAACTAGTCAGATTTCTGATTATACCCTTCTTTTCTTTGGAGGGCGACAGCCATTGTGTGGCATCGGCGTAACATCTTTGATCATTGTTACTTCCAGACCAGAATTAGCCAAGGCACGAATTGCACCTTCACGACCCGATCCCGGACCTTTTACAAATACATCTACTCTTTTTAGACCTGCGTCCAATGCTACTTTTGCAGCATCTTGGGCAGCCAATTGCGCAGCATAAGGAGTATTCTTTTTTGAACCTCTAAATCCCATTTTTCCAGCACTTCCCCAACTGATTACTTGACCGCTCTTGTTGGTAAGACTGATAATAATGTTGTTAAAGGTTGCGTTAATGTGCGCATCACCGTATGCGTCAACTTTTACAATTCTTTTCTTTGCAGCAGCTTTTGCGCTGTCTTGCCTTGTTTGTTTAGCCATTTTCTGTAGGTAATCTTCTGTTTAAAAAATTTGTCCCTCCCTGCTGCTATGCAGCAGATCCGGCGACATTTATAAAAAGTTCCAAAATATTGGAATCGATTTTATTTCTTAGGTGCTTTCTTTTTGCCAGCAACTGTTCTACGCTTACCTTTTCTTGTACGACTATTGGTACGGGTACGCTGTCCACGAAGAGGCAAACCTTTACGATGACGAAGACCGCGATAAGAAGCGATATCCATCAAACGCTTAATACTCATCTGAACTTCACTTCTCAAAGCACCTTCAACTTTTATTTCGTTGGTAATGATATTACGGATTTCAGTTAATTCCTGATCATTCCATTCATTAACTTTTTTATTCCGATCAATACCGTGGGTATCAAGAATATATCTTGCGGTAGATTGTCCAATACCATAGATATAGGTAAGTCCAATTTCGCCTCTTTTATTTTTTGGTAAGTCTATACCGGCAATACGAGCCATATTTCTGTTGTCTGATTTATAGATTTAATGATATCTGGTTTACAGCATGTTGCCTAACTAAAATAAGTTTGATACATTAATTAAGCCTGCAATCTTATCCTTGGCGCTGCTTGAAGCGAGGATTTTTCTTGTTAACAACATACAGCCTTCCTTTTCTTCTAACGATTTTGCAATCGACGCTACGTTTTTTAATGGATGCTCTTACTTTCATTTTTAATTTTGTTTTCCTATTTCTAAAAAGGGTATTACAAAATGCAACTCCCTTATTTGTACCTGAATATAATTCTACCCCTCGTTAAATCATAAGGGCTCATTTCGACACCAACTTTATCTCCAGGAAGAATTCTTATATAATTCATCCTCATTTTACCACTGATAGTTGCTATGATTTCGTGACCATTTTCCAGTTTAACCCGGAACATTGCATTTGACAGCGCCTCTATAATTGATCCATCTTGTTTAATCAGTGCTTGCTTAGACATAAATTTGGGAGCGCAAAGATATGAGTTACATAATTACCAGCAAAAAAATCGTGGAAAACTTTCACAAAATTGTGGAAAAGTAAAAAACGGGGAAATAATATAGACGGTTATTCCCAAATGTTTATATCTGGTATTTGTATAAGCATAAACATCTATTTATGAGCAATAAATAGCCTTATTATCATAATAATTAGGGCAGTTAGAAACATCAAAATTGAGATTCTGTTCATTCCATGCATGTACTTCATCCATTGAGACCTTGGAATATTCGGATCTCTTTTTTTAATGTATAAATATTCTGCTATTTGTCTTAAAACACCCATAATCATTGTTTTTATCTTAAAATACCAATATAAGTTAGCTTTCTAAACTCAATTCCAACTACTCAGATTTAAACAATGCAATGCTTCTATTTGTTCAGCATGTTTTTAATAGAAAAATGGTTCTGAATTTATGTTAACCTACATATTTACTATTAATAATAAAAAAAGTTGTTGTTAATAATCTATTGAACAAATTAAATAATAATCTGTCAAAGTTTCATAGCAACAACCTTCTTATTACATCTCTAAACTTTAATCCTCTTTTTTACCATCAGCCTTTGAAGGCAAAACATAATCATATAATGCATAGCCCCATGGTTGCATCATAAATGAAACACCATTAATGATTTCGTTGGTTCCTTTTAATATGTTTAATGGTGTACCATATAAAGAACTGTCTGTTACATTTACAATCTCAGGATGATCTGAGAAATTAAGGAGCACAAATACTTTTCTTCCTTCTTTCTCTCTTACAAAAGAATAAAGGAATTTATCATCTCCTACCTTAACACTTCTGTAAGTAGCATCGGATGCAAGACATGGATGGGTCTTTCTTAAAGAGGTCATTTTTTTATAAAAATCTTTGCGCTGGTAATTTTCAAAAACGATTGAATCTTTTTCAAAGAATGAAAGTGCACGAAGTATAGGTTCTTCCTGACCACTGTAGATTAAAGGAACTGTTCTATCAGTTAAAAATGTATAAACTGAAAATGGGGTGTGTGACGCACCTGGCATTGTAGCAAAATCAGCCTTATTCCAACTATTTTCGTCATGATTGCTTGTAAAATTCAAAAACAATGCATTTTTCGGGAATGTAGAATCGTTTTTAGCATGAATACTATCAAGATCAGAAGCAGGTGCAGCACCAACAGCTATGTTTTTCATTTTTACAAACAAAGGCCATCCATAAGTAATATTAAATCCGGCTTTGTTTAATGATGGTTTATCGCCTTCAGCCAACATAAAGACATCTTTTGTTCTTTTGAGTTGGGTTATACATTCTGACCAAAAATCATCAGGAACTTCTCCTGCAACATCACATCTAAAGCCGTCTATGTCTGACTGATCAATCCAAAATTTCATAGAAGCTATCATTAACTCCCTTAACTTTTTATTGCTGTAATCAAGTTTTCTTACATCTGTCCAATCAAATGGGGAAACAGCCTTTCCATTAGCATCTTTAACATAAAAGTCGGGGTGCTGGATTAACCATCTGTGATCAGCACCAGTATGATTTGCTACCCAATCAATGATAACCTTAAAGCCTTTTGCGTGAGCCGCTTTCACAAGCTTCTTCCAATCATCAAGATTTCCAAATTCCGGGTTGATTGCAGTATAATCGGCTATTGCATAATAGCTCCCTAATGTACCTTTTCGATCCTTCACACTTATAGGTTGAATCGGCATAAACCATAAAGTTTGAACGCCCATTTCCTTCAATCGATCTAAATGATTTTCGAATGCATTAAAAGTTCCTTCTGAAGTATATTGTCTGATGTTTACTTCGTAAATGTTTCCATCAATAATCCACTTGGGATTTCCGGTATTTACATCGAGCATAGATGGCTTGACTGTTTCGCAGGAGTAAAAGACTACCGAAGCAAAAAGTGCAAGCAATAAGTAAGTTGTTTTTTTCATTTAATTGTTAATTGTAGTGATGTAATAGACTAGCAAAGATGTAGAAATATTTTTAATCTTGTTAGTGCAGTTTACAGAAAACATGTGTTTAACTTGCGCTCCTTAAAATTGCCATAATGGAAAACAAAACAATGTACTACAATGACTACTTAAAATTACATGAAATTTTAGGTAGCCAAAATCCCAAAAGTTTCGAAGAAGGCAATACTCCGGCTCATGATGAGATGCTTTTTATTATCATTCACCAAGCCACTGAGCTTTGGTTTAAACAGATTTTGTTTGAACTTGATTTTGTTATGGCTGTATTTAACAAAGAAAAGATTAATGACAATTCAGAAGATTTAAATCTAGTGAGGCACCGACTTAATCGGATTATCAGGATAAATGAATTGCTCAATCATCAGATATCATTGCTAGATACGATGACTCCGCTTGATTTTCTGGAGTTTAGAAATTTACTGGCGCCGTCATCAGGTTTTCAAAGTGTTCAGTTCAGGTTGATAGAAGCCCGATTAGGCTTGCAAATGCAAAAAAGGCATGAATTTGATTACTACAAAAGAACAAATGATGGTGGATTTACACCAGAAGATTTTTCAACTATCAATAAAGTTGAAAATGAATTGACATTGCTTCAACAGATCAATAGATGGCTGGAAAGAATGCCATTTTTCAATTTAGAATATTGGAAATCTTTTGAAACCTCAACGGACAATGAACTTCATCCATTTTGGAGCAATTATTTGAGTGTTTATAAAGATGGCCTTGTAGAAAGAGAAAAGAATAAACTCGGCGATTTTGAATATGTATTTTTTGAAAAAGCTATAGAAGGTGCCAATGAAGATCAATTGAAAGTTTTAAGGTCCGACTTATCCCCTGCCGCTATGCGTGCAGCTTTGTTTATTATGCTTTATCGCGATTTTCCTGTATTTCAAACCTCTTATCAAATTCTGGACTCGCTAATAGAAATTGACCACATGATGAGCAATTGGAGACATCGCCACTTCATTATGGTAAAAAGAATGATTGGTATGCGGGTTGGGACGGGAAATACTTCGGGAAGCGGATACCTGGAAGGTGCACTTAGTAAGCACTATGTTTTTAAAGATATTTCAGGTTTGTCAACTTATCTGATTGAAAGAAAGCAATTACCCAAATTACCTCAGGAACTAATTAGTCAACTTAGCTTTGCGGGGGGACATTGAAGTTAAATAACAATATTTTCAAAATACGGCACATCATCATGTGAAACCTTTTCCTTTTGTTGCCAAAAAGCAAGCGTAACAATCTTTTTATCAGGCGTCTTTAGCATTCTACCAAAGATCGCATTGGTTGGATTAAATGTAACATCCGTTACTCCAATTGTAAATGTAGTTGGTAAAGGATCGACAACTTCTATAGGTATTGTAACATGTGCTTCGCTATCAGCAGTTGGAGCTGCTGCAGGTTTTGGTGCGGCTTTAGGAGGAGGACTACCTACAACAATTACTGTAAATCCATTGTATTCTAATAATGATTTTAGAAAATCAATACGTTCCTGAGTAGCATTTTTCTCAACAATGGCACACTTAACGCCATTCAGATCCTCAAACTCATGATTTTTATTAATAGCCATACTTTTATTTTAATGCTACTTGCTCTATTCCTGAAGTTAAAGAATAAATGTGTTCATATACATGACCTATCATTCCTATGGCAATAATGCCAAGTATACATATATACAATGCCAAACGAGGCAATAATGGCATAAAAATTTTCTCAAGCGGCATTTCATTTTCATCCATAAAGATTGCCTTGACTACACGCAAATAATAGTAAAATGAAATGACCATATTTAATGCTGCTATTCCAACAAGCAGATAATTGCCTTTGGAAGCTCCCGCCAATAAAAGGAAGAACTTACCAAAGAAACCGGCAGTCGGAGGAACGCCGGCAAGGGAGAACATGGCAATCGTAAGTATCCATGAAAGCACAGGGTTATTTTTATAAAATCCTTTGTAATCGCTAATTGTTTCTTTACCAGTAACAGCACTTACCAATGAAACCACGCCAAAAGCTGCCAAATTGGATAATACATATACCAATATGAAATAAACGACAGAGGCGGACCCCTGCTGTGAACTACCTGTAATACCAATTAAAATAAATCCTACCTGGGCAATAGATGAAAAGGCA
>JANPHE010000294.1:0-5047 GCA_031424295.1 Segetibacter sp.
TTAAAGCATTTATTGCCAGCGACAGCGGCAGGGTTGTAACAATTAAAATCAGGGATGTATTTAAGAAAATTCCAGCTTCCTCCTTTTTAGCATTCAGAGATAGCATTCTAAGGCAGACAAAAGATACCATGTTTGCCATTAATGATACATTGGTTGCCCTTAACCCCTATGTAGCCAAAGAGTATTGGCGACCTTCCTTGTTTGTCTATGTAAATCAGGAAGGTTATATTTCAATTTCACTGCCTTTGGTACACGAAAAGAAATACAAAGTCAGGTTTTTTGAAGAAGACAATACACCACTTTTCGATATTAATTTAGTTAAAGACTCTCCGCTGACATTAGACAAATCCAGCTTCATCCACTCCGGTTGGTTTTTGTTTGAAATTTATGAAGACAACAAACTAAAAGAGAAGAATAAATTGTACTTACCGAAAGATTTTTAAGCAAAAAATCAATAAAAATGGCTACTGTTTAATACAAATTACTTCACCTCCCTCATCACCACATTTCCTACTGCACATTGAAGGCAACGACGCTCATTGCAATAATTGTTTTTCAATTCTATCAATGCCTGGCTTTCCAATGCATTTTTATTACTGACTTTATAGACAGTCCATTTGTTGGTTATGGTATTCTTTTCCGGGGCAAGTTCGCTCAACCACCTAAGTGCTTTCATTTTTAACATCTCATCTTTTAAATGTAAACCGTTTGCAAACAAAATGGGAACAATGGTATTGATGATTATATTGCCAATCATTTCTTTTCCCAATGGTTTGGGATGAAAATCTACTTGCTCATCAAATTGATAATGATAGTGCCAATAATCGTTGGCAGTCACGGCAAACAAGTCCATTATTTCATTGATTGACTCTAATTCCTTAATGTTTGAAAACAAGTGCGAGGAATGATTGACCAACATGGCAAGTTGTGCCAATCTGATCGTAGGAAAATTGGCCGGTCGCATTCTTAAAAAATGCGGTTGCAATTGCAAATGCTGAAGCTTGTATTTTTTCTTTAAAAAGTTATATTCCTTTTGAAGCATTTGGGGGTAATCCTCGTCATAATCACCATTTAGAAGGTTGGCCTGCCCCAACAACAATGCTTCTAACTGATGGAGTTGATTCTTATGTTTGGCTAAAATGTTTATCGAAATGCTTTGGGCAATAGTTTGAAAAATTTCAGCATTTACTTTTATTCCAAAGTTGGCTGCTAGTTTCCACCAAAACAATTCTTCCCAATGGTTATTGGCTACTTTGAGGAGAATAAGAATATCAGCGGATTTTCTTTGAAGGCGTTCAACTGCGATTCTTTCTTTCCATGCTATCCATTTCATATCGTCAAGCACAGGCAAAAAGGGAGAACAAGGAATAAACAAGTCCTGCTTCATCAGACTCTCATATCGATCGAGCAACAATTTTGGTACTCGATTGTGTAATTCAATGGTTGGTAAAGGTGATCCATTTGCAACTTTCACTACCATATCATCACGCCATACAACATGCAATATTACGTTTGCATAATTCTTATCTCTATCATGCCTGTGTTTGATCCAATCAGAAGTATAAATATGAAGTTCCAGATTGCCAACCCATATATTGTTTCCTATCCGTACTTTGGCTTCCAGAAAATCCGGTCCTTGGTTGGTATTTAATTTGCCCGGTTGAATTACTGTCACATGCTCATGATCCGTAGTCTGCAATTCCATATTATTGAAATACTGAAACTGCCAAATGAATTGAAGGAGCCGCTCGTTCATATATCTGGTGCATTTAGTATATCAAATGTATAACTAATTTATTTTTTTTAGTTCCTGTACTACTCTACTCACCGGCAATCCCATTACGTTGTAAAAATCACCTTGTACATTTTTTATTCCTACAACACCTATCCATTCCTGAATGGCGTAGGCACCTGCTTTGTCATATGGCCTGTATTTGTCCACATAAAAAATAATCTGTTCATTCGTCAGTTCATGAAATACAACTAAAGTAACATCAGCAAAAGCAATTTCACCCTTTGAGTGTAATATAACCACCCCAGTTATCACTTTGTGTATTTGACCTGATAAGGAAGTCAAAATCCTGATTGCATCTTCCCTATCAACTGGTTTACCTATGATTTCGTTTTCAAGCACTACCACAGTGTCAGCAGCTAATATTATTTTCTGATCATTTTTCAATTCTGCCTTTACGGCTAAAGCCTTTTGGCGGGCAATGAAAATCGGAACTTCTTCTATTGCCATTTCTGAAGGGAAATCTTCTTTTGTATGTTTTACCAATACTTCAAATGGCACTTCTGCCCATTCTAGCAATTGCTTTCTCCTTGGTGATTGTGAAGCTAAAATTATTTGTTGCATTAAAAATGGATATGAATGCAATATAAGCCGGGTGTTTATTAACCGGAAAAATTATAAATAAAAGCGAAAGAAAAGCATGGACAATATCCCGGCAAACATGATCATTTTTACAAATGAACTTAGTTTATGATAATCCTGAGAAGTAGTAGCAGACAATAGTTGCCTAAAAATAAAAATGAGGGGAATAATGATAAATAGAATGCAGTAAAATGCACTGAACCACCATTTGAACACCAAAACATAAAACTGGACTATAGATAATGCACTTGCCAAAACAACCAACCAAACAGCTACAAACACTTTGGTAGCATTGATGCCCCAAGCTATCGGCATAGTATTGCATCCATACTTGCTGTCTCCTTCTATATCTTCCATATCTTTTATTACTTCTCTAATTAAAGAAATAACGAAAGCAAATCCAGCAAATAGAAATGATAAGCGAGTAATTTTCTCTGTAGATGCGCCAATGAGGTTTGATTGAAGCAGCTTAGATGTTTCGCACCATCCAACAACTAAAATGGTCCATGCAGTTAATAATGAAATGAGAATATTTCCCCACAACAGTTTCTTCTTGAGTGATATAGAATAAATAAACAAAAGGACTACACAGACACCATTGGCAAAGCCTAAAAATCTGACATTTGTTTTTATATCAATGTAAAAGCCAATGGCAATACCCGTAATGCTTAACAATAAATGCCAGATAATAACCGAACGCCGGCTGATGATTCTCTCGACCACCATTTTTTCAGGCTTATTTACAAGGTCTATATTCAGATCGAAATAGTCGTTGATAATATATCCTGCTGCTGCTATAAAAACAGACCCCAGCATCAATAGCAAAAAGTAAATTCCATGAATGTTGGGAATGGAACCTGCTGTGTACATAACAGGATGAACAATACAATACACAAACAGCATTTGCGTAATGGCAATAAAGACCAAGTTAGGCCAACGAACCAACTGAAAAAATGCTGCTATAATTTTCAAAAGCTAGTATTTGCAGGAAATTTAGATAGTAAACATTATAATCAAAAATTATTTATGTAGATGGTATCAGGGGGTCTTCATTCCAGTCGCCTCTTAGCTTCATTACTTTTTCTATTACATCCCTTACACAACCCATTCCTCCATTGAAGGAGGAAATAAAAGTGGATACTTCTTTGATTTCCTGTACTGCATCGTTTGGACAACATGCAAGTCCACACATTTTCATTGCATCCTTGTCAGGAATATCATCACCCATAAACAACATTTCTGCCCAGGCAAGACCGTGCTCAATCCTAAAGGCATCAATCCTGGAAACTTTATCCAGCACCTTCATATAGACTTGTGTAATACCGAGCCTGTTAAGTCTGCTAACAGCTTCGTCAGAAGTAGAACCTGAAATAACAGTTACCCTGTAGCCTTTTTTGATTGCCAATTGCAAAGCATAACCATCCTTCACATTCATCCTCCTAGCCATTACACCATCCGGAAGTAAAGTAAACGTTCCATCAGTTAAAACACCGTCAAGGTCGAAGACGAAGGTGGTTATTGATTTAAGTATTTGCAATAATTCCATTAATATTACTTTTGGCTATCACGCCATTCGTACACCCATGAACTTTGTATCATTTCAAGATGGCCTTCATTGCTTTCTTCTCGTTTGCCAACGAAACCTGGCACAGCTAAAACATATTCTAGCAAATCAGTAAAACGTACTCTATAGATTTTTCCTTCATTAAATTCATCTCCAAAACGTTCATGTAGCTTTAGCGCTATATCTTCATAGTCGTTCCAATGAATCGGGGGTTCGTAATGAGCCATATTTAAATTGAAAATTTGAAAATTTGAAATTGCTCAACAATGAACAAAAATTATACTTGTTGTTCTATTTACACCTTGAGCATACTAATGTTATTCTCCTAAAAATTGCGTTTGATCAGGCAATGTTACTTCTATTTCTCCACCTCCATCAAGCAAAACACATTGACAACCTAATCTGGATTCTATTCGTGGGCTGATTGCACGGTCTATGAAATCTTCTTCCTTATCAGTCAATGCTTCCATGTAATCCTCTCCTTTATTTATATACAAATGGCAAGTACTACAAGCACACACTCCTCCACAATTATGGTGCAATTCTATATTGTTCTTTAAGGCAATCTCCAACAAACTATCCTCAGAACCAATATTAGTAAGCGTTATTGGCAATAATCCTTTTTGTTGAAAATTGAATTTTACAGTGTACATACATTCTTTTGTTGGCTGCAAAAGTATTAGAAAAGAAATGCTATCGCAATGAAAACATTGATCTAATTTTAAAAATATCTTCAATCGTAAATTGAAATGCTTGAGATTCAATAATTATTTTCAGGGGAATATGAACTTAATAAAACTATCCAATAAATAAATGTTGGTCATATTTCGACTAGTTTTAAAAAGCTATTTAAAATAAAAATGAAAAGAAAAAAGGCTTCAAAAATAGCTTAAATTTAGCATTAATCTTTATTATTGAAATAATATTGAATAATATCATCGCTCATAAATTTATAAAATTTTGCCATGGCTGGATTTTTCGATAAGATTGATAAATGTTTCTTTATTGTTTCCAAATCATTCCTAACTGCCGGTCCTGTCTGCAAAGAAGATGGGTTATTATCCTTTAACCTTTCTATTGTTTCTTTAATTAAAGGATATAAAATGTTA
>JANPHE010000295.1:0-6260 GCA_031424295.1 Segetibacter sp.
ATTTGTTTGACCGGTTCCCGCGTCAAGAACTAATTCGGAACTATCGGCGCTGCCTTTTATATGCAGTGTTGCTTGTGGAGATGCGGTTCCAAGTCCTACATTTTGAGCATTACCGGTAAATATTGCCGTGGCAGAACAGACGATTATAATAAACCTTTTCATGACTGGTTATTTTAATTACAATGAAGGTAATATTATTTTTTCGCACAGCTCTCCGTAGTTTAGTGCCGCTGTTGGTGTTGTGGCCAACTGTATCTTTTTGCTGAGGGTGAAGTGTTGCTAGCATGAATAGATAAACTTCCCTTGCAGGTCCCAGCTTTTGCCAACAATGACCATTAACAACCTTAAAGAGATACTTATGGCTTTCCGATTTGTTTCATGTTCTGTACCAACACAGCCGTCAATCAGCCATCCACTCTCCAATTCTTGGTGAGACACCAATTATTGTGAGGCTCCGTGCCCCTTTGTGCCTTAATCCTTCACGTCTGTACAGACGAAAGGCACGGGGTTCAGCTTAAGCCGACCTACACGTTGTTTCACTCGGTGTCCCGGTGGTTATCGCGGTATCTGCGGGCCGATGTGGTTCAAAACCTACACTTCAATTGTTGATTTTATGAAAATGGTTTAATTTAGTAAATTAAAAAATAAATGATATGAAAAAGCTGCTTGTTTTAACCTCAATTTATTTGAGCATCTTATCGTTATCTTATGCCCAGAATGTAGGCGTTGGTACTTCCAACCCCAGTGCACTCTTTCATGTGAAAGGAATATCCAGTGGCTCCAACTTTATTACACCACCAACCATGCTGGTAGAAGATAGTGGCAATACTATTTTGCGCATAGCCGGCCAGGCAGGGAGCTTTGGTGATAAAACGGGCATCCTCATCTCCGACAAGCCCTACGAAAGCATGATCCATTTCTTCGGGCCCAAACAGCAACTTAACCTGGGTGTGTTAGGGCGGAATCAATTGGTGGTAAACAACAATGGCATTTTAGTGCACGACCGGATAAACAATCCGCCGCTGGACAACTCTGCGGCTTTGCAGGTAACAAGCTTTGAGCGGGGGGTGCTTTTTCCCAATCTTAGCTTCAGTGAAAGAAATGCTATTGTTGATCCTGCCAAATCTCTCCTGCTTTACCAGGTAGATAACGATTCTGGGTTTAATTATAACACAGCGACCGCTTCTTCACCTTCGTGGAAAAAGCTGTTAACGGATGCAGACCTTACCCCCATTACGATTAAGCCGTTGGAAAAAAGAGTTGGAATCAATACGTCCATCCCCACAGCCATGCTTCATATCCGGAATACCAATGTAGGGGAGCGGCATCTTGTAATGCAGGATATTTTCAGGACTACCGAGGCATCTTTGCAGTTTTCCAATAGGCACTTAATTTTTCAGACAACGGAAAATGACGGATCTTTTTGGGATTTCAATGATAACAATGGCAATAACATGATAAGGCTTAACTCAAGTGGAGATATTGACATGAGCGGCGACCTCACGCTCGGGCCTTTAAGAAAGCTTGGCGTGAACACGGATTTACCCTCCGCCCCTTTGCATGTAGTGAAAACCAGCATTGTAGGCGGGCCTTTCAACTCTCGATCTCTCATGATACTGGAAGATACCGACCATGGATACCTGCAGTTTTCTAACCCCAATAATAAAGAGGCGGGACTGTTGTCGGGCAACACATCTACTCCCATTCGCAGCGCTTTAATTTTCGGATTAGACAGCTCCGTGGCGATAAGAACAGGCGGCAATACCACCAGGGCATTTGTAACAAAAACAGGCAACATGGGAATAGGCACGGCTGCACCCGCTGCCAGGCTCGACGTGAATGGAACGGTGAAGCTGGGAGCCGTCGGCACAGTGCTGGCAAATGTGATAAAGGCAACGGTAAATATTGATTTGCCGGCGATTGGGGCGGGTATCACCTCTACCCTCGATTTTACGGTGCCTAATGCAACGTCAACCGCAACGGTAATGATTTCGCCGGCAGCAAACTTTACAGACGGGCTGGTGATAGCTTCGGCAAGGGTTTCTGCTGCTTCTACCGTGTCGGTAAAATTTACCAATACCAGCGGGGGGATTATTAATATGCCTGCAATGGATTTTTATGTGACACTTATCCAGTAGCAATAGGTGATTTCCAAAAGGCATTAGAAAACCCGTTCTTCCAAAGAGTTCTCTATAAAGAACGGAATGTTTTTGTCCTGCAGGTGTCTCCACTTCCAGGCCTGCGCCTAGCTGATACCCCGGCATTCGCCTCATTCCTTCCTATCTCACCAAAACCGGCATGCTCACCCACAGCCCCTGTTGCTCTTGCATCCTCAACGTTCAATGATGTTTAGTGAAAGCGGGGTCTTCATTACTTAGCCTTTTGTGCAAGCATGAGACCCTGCGCTGGCGAAATTATCTCCACAACAATCCTGTAAAAGCAGGTATTGTTGAAAAGCGGGAAGGTTATGTACTGAGTAGTGCCAGAGACTATCATTTCGGAAGTGGAGGTTTGTTACCGATAGAACACCTTACAGCAGCTTATACTTTGCGGTCTGGCAGATAATTTTTTGAATGCCAGACGCAACTTGTCCCGACCAATTCTGCAGTCTGGATATCATTTACCTCCGTAGTTACAGACTACGAAGAGCGTTTTGACCTCTACCGAGAGTTGGGGGGGGTACTTCACCAGTAATCGTAAACTATGAATAGCTGCTGTCCAGAGGAATACCTCGAAGAATGAGGAAAAATTGAAAAGCAAAAATTTTGGGTTTGATCAGTTTAGTTAATTATATTTGTTAATTACCCTACTTCGTTCAGGCCTGATATAGTTGTATTTAAGATAAGACAATAGCAGGGAAATAGATTTCAAACGCTTAAACTTAAAAAGACTGCTTTGCTCAAACTTACCTGCTTAATATTTTTCGTCTTTTTGTTCATGACAAATAGGTGCCTTGCAGGCCACGTGCTTATAGATGGAACAGTCAAGTCAGTACCTTACCCAAAAGCTTATTTGGCTCACTTGGTGGGAGGGCAAAACATTTATCTTGACTCTGCAAGTATTGTAGATGATCATTTCACCTTTACAATACATGATTCAGTACCGCAGGGTATGTATAGCATTGTATTCAGCCAGCAGCAAAATTCATTTATAAGGGTATTGGTAAATGGTAAAGAGAATATTGTTTTTAAAACCGCTTACAACACTATGCTTGATAGTATCCGGTTTTCTTCATCTGAAGAGAACAAGGTCTACTATGCTTTTGTAAGATTTAAAGCAAAACAGGCAGAAAAGAAAACGTTACTCAGCAACCTGATTAAAATGCAGATTGACAACAGGCAATTAGTGGTCGGCCTGAAGGCAGAACTTGCAGGTGTTGAAACAAAAATTGGCTCTTACAGCGGTGACATTGCGAAAAAGTATCCTCATTCCATGGCTCCACTTTTTATAAAGGCACTAACTACGCCATCAAATATAAAAGAAGCTTCCTTTGCGTGGCAACACTTCCTCGACAATGTAGATTTTAGCAGCATCGTCCTGCATAGAAGTGATGTGTTGGTTTCTGCAGCACTCAACTTTCTGAAGTATGCACGAAATGATACCATCGCTTTTGAGGCACAGGCAGAAAGATATGCATTGGTTATAGATGATATTTTAATGCGATCGCAGCAGACACCAGAGATTTATAATTTCTTTCGTACACACTTGTCAGACAGGTTTATGTATGGCAGGTTCGATATCATCGGCAATTATATTACCCAGTATTATACACTAGAGACAGCCACTTTGCCACGAGGAGAAAAGGCTGTAATGGACCGGATTGAAAAACTGGGAGTTGTTACCATTGGGAAAAAAGCGCCTCAGATAATTATGGAAGGATATAATGGGAGCCCCGTAACGTTAGATAGTATTGGTTCTGAATATACTTTACTTGTTTTCTGGTCAACGGGTTGTTCTCATTGCGCCGAGATGATGCCTGCGCTGAAGAAATTATATTCCATGACGAACAATGCTAAACTGGAAGTTCTCGCAATATCCTTTGATACCAATAAAGAAGCCTGGTCAGGTTTTGTAAGAGACGGCAACTATAGCTGGATGAACTATACCGACCTAAAAGGATGGAAAAGTAACATAGCTACTACCTATAAGATAAAAGGAACACCGACATATATTTTGTTAGATAAAAGAAAGGTAGTAATCGATAAACCGGCAACCCTTGAAGATTTGGTGTTTTCTCTAAAGTCTCTAAACATTATTTAATACCTTAACCAAAAGCCATGAAAGTTTTTTCAACCTTGTTCTCAAAGTTCTTGCTTGTAATTTTTGTAGTATTCTCAATGATTATTACCTGTAAAGCGCAGGTGGGTATCAATGGTGATGGTTCTACACCCAGCACCAACGCGATGCTCGATGTAAAATCGACCAACAAAGGGATTTTAATACCGAGAATAAATTACAACAATAAACCATCAGTGAATGTAGAGAAAGGCATGCTGATATTTGTAACGGCTAATGGCCCGTTTGGTAATGACTGCTTTTACTATTTTGATGGCTCAAACTGGCTACGAGTTCAAAACAATCAAAATAGCCAGACGCTTGCGCTTAATAACGATACACTGAAAATAAGTAATGGCAATTCAATTGTAATAGGCAATATTTTAAACCTCATAGGCTATTATAAATGCAATAATCAATATACACAATTGAGCAGCGATGGTAATAACTGTGGAGCCTGTGGTAATGTATGTAGCCTGCCAAATGCAACCTCTCAATGTGTCAATAATTCATGTGCTGTAAAGTCTTGTAATAATGGATTTGGCAATTGCAATAATCAACAAGGCGACGGTTGTGAAACAAATTTCTATACTGATGTAAATAATTGCGGCTCCTGTGGAAATGTATGTTCATCGAACAATAATGCGAATGGGGTGTGTACACAGGGAATATGTTCGGTAATTTGTAATGGCGGGTTTAGCAATTGTAATAATAATCCGAACGATGGGTGTGAATCCGATTTATCAATTGACCCAAACAATTGCGGAGCCTGCGGTATTGTGTGCCCATCAGGTAAAAGTTGCGTACTTGGTGTATGTATGTAAAATGCATCATCTTCCAGTCCATACATACTTCCATTCACCGTTCACACTAAGTCTTCGTTTATTAAGAACAGAATGTTGTTCAAGGCATGCCTTGAACGCAAGATAAATAGCGGTCATGGTCAAAGTGGGGTCTTCATTTGCATTGCCTTTTGGGTGCAGGCATGAGACCCTGCGCTGGTGAAAAATTTGTAAAGTAAGCGTCGTATTGTTAGACCCATTGCAAACAACCTATACTTAATTTTGTGTTGGTTACTTTTTGTCTTCCCGTTCAAGGGGACAAGTGTTTCAAAGACAGCAGTTCGGAGAACTGCATTTATCTTAGCTTCGAGGTGCGCTTCGCAACCTCGAAGAACTTAGACTTTAATTTCGGCTATGTAAATGGCAATTTTGGTTGTGTAAATTTGCATTTTAATTGTGTAGATGCGAATTTCTGTTGCCGAGACTTGCTTTTATTTTGCGTAGACGTGGATTTATGTTGTGTAGACGTGGATTTATTTTGCGTAGACGTGAATTTCGGCGATGTAAATGGCTATTTCGGTTGTGTAAATGTGCATTTATTTTGCGTAGATGCCTATTTATGTTGCGTAAGTATGCGTTTTGGTTGCGTAGACGTGGATTTCGTTGATGTAAATGGCTATTTAGTTTGTGTAAATAAGCATTTAGTTTGTGTAAATGCCCATTTAGGTTGTGTAAGTATACGTTTCGGTTGTGTAAGTGATCATTTATTTGATGTAAGTCTTCGTTTTTCTTGTGTAAATTTTGATTTAGGTTGCGTAGTTATTGAGATTTTTTGTGGGATCAGTTGTTAATTGATTGGTTTTAAAGGTTTTATCCTGCAGGTGTCTCCACTTACAGGCCTGCGCATAGCCAGGCAGTCGCAGACGTTTGGAGAGCTTTCAGGCACCTTGATGGGCTGTAACAGTATTCTATGGAGAGCGGGGGAACACCTCGAAGAACAAGGCAGTTCTTAGATTAGCTGGTTGCAGCTGTTTTGCCGGACGAAGTTCTGCCGCCAATTAGCCCACATTGCAGCAAAAGCCTGCTCAATTGTTAAATTTTGGAAATGGAGGTAGTTTTTAGAAGGTCATATTCCGTAGGGTGGTACGAATAAAATTCCTCCATCTCACTGATGGGTTCGATTTTCATTTGTAGTACACAGGG
>JANPHE010000296.1:0-13498 GCA_031424295.1 Segetibacter sp.
CAACAATATTGACAACGATAATAATGGAGTAAACCTTGTTGGAACAAATCAACCAGGCAGCGAAGTAAGATCTAACTCTATTACCCTTTCTCAATTTACAGAGCCAACAAATGATGGTGATGATAGCAATGGTAATTTGACTCTTGACATCGCAATGTGTCCGCTATCAAATAGCTTGGTTTTAGGAAATTTAGTTTGGCTTGATGTGAATGGCAACAATATAAAAGAAGCAAGCGAACCAGGTGTTCCAAATGCAATCGTTTATTTATATGCAGATGCTAATAATGATAATATTGCTGATGGCGCATCTATAGCTTCTACGACCACCAATGGAAGTGGAAACTATTCATTTACCGGTTTAAATTCTGGCAACTATATTGTTGGAGTTATTATTCCTGCGGGTTATAGCAGAGGTCCCGTTTCTTCTGTGGACCCAGATAATGACATTGACAATGACAACAATGGAGTAACTTATATAGGTGCAAATCAACCAGGTAGTGAAGTAAGAACTTTGGCAATAACTTTGTCTCAATTTACAGAGCCAACCAATGATGGCGATGATAATAACGGAAATCAATCATTAGACATTGCACTATGTCCTGCCATTAATGTTCTAACACTTGGAAACCAGGTATGGAATGATACAAACGAAAATGGAATCAAAGAAAGCAGTGAGAATGGAATAGCTGGAGTCATAGTAAAATTATACAGAGATGATAATGCGGATACTATTCCCGATGGACCTGCAATTGCTAATACTATTACTTCAGGCACAGGAAACTACTCATTTGTAGATTTAGTGCCAGGCAAATACATTGTGGGAATAACTATTCCAACTAATTACATCATTATACCAGTTTCGGATAACTCACCGGATAATGATATAGATAATGATAACAATGGCTTAAGCGTTGTAAATGGAGAGTTTTTTAGTGGCTATATTACGCTTTCCGTTGGTAACGAACCAATTACTGATGGAGACGGAAATAATGGCAACCTAACGTTGGACTTTGCTTTAACTAATAAGAAAATTACCAACCCTGGTGGTTGCCCCAATAGTGCTATTGGCGAAGGCTTCGAAACAGGTACATTCAGCACGGGTGGTTCTGACCTTCACCAAGGGTTACCTCGTAATGGTTCATACCAAATAGTAAACAATGTAAACCAGTTAGGTGGCGGTGGATATTTAAACATCACCCCTCGGACAGGTAATTATTTCCTTGCTGCACACACTAGCAACAATGAAAATGATCGTGTATGGTACGCAAACATTGCTGTTGTACCAGGCAAAACGTATGACTTCTGCACTTATGTTACTTTGCTTAAAAATCTTGGAAATGGTGCAGAGTATATTCTTGGACTTTATGCAAATGGTCAATCGTTGAATACTGGAAGAGTGACATTTAATTGGACCTCAATTTGTGGAAGATTCACTGTTCCAGCTGGTGTTACAAACATAGAATTATCTATTCGTGATCCTAAAAAAGGCTTGTTTTTTGTAGCAATCGACGACATATGTGTATCGGAAGTCGTAAACCTCAAACTTGGAAACGCAGTTTGGGTTGATAACAACGGTAATGGAATTAAAGAGGCATCTGAACCACCTGTTTCTAATGCTACAGTCAACTTGTACGCTGATGCGAACAATGATAATATTGCAGATGGACCTGCGGTTGCCACTACAACCACAGATTTCAATGGCGTGTATAATTTCTCAAACCTGGCACAAGGCAACTATATTGTAGGTGTAATGATACCTGCTGGATATAGCCAAGGACCAGCTTCTTCAACTGATCCGGATAATGATGTAGATAATGACAACAATGGTGTAAATCTTGTTGGTACAGAAATCAGATCTTCATCAATCACGCTCACTAATTTTTCAGAACCAACCAATGATGGCGATGACAACAATGGTAATCAATCCTTAGACATTGCACTCTATCCTAAAATACTTAATCTGGGAAATTTTGTTTGGAATGATTATGATGGAGATGGTAAGAGAGATTCTAATGAGCCAGGGTTAGGTAATATACCTGTATTCATTTACACAGATAATAATGGTGATAATTTAAAAGATACAGAGTTCCCATTGACTTCAACAAGTACTAATACTCAAGGTTTCTACTCATTCACCAATTTGGCCCCGGGTAAATATATTGTGGCTATCCCATTATTAACTGGATATCAACCAAGTCCAAATACATCAACACAAGCAACAAGCCCTAATCCAGACAATGATGTTGACAATGACAACAATGGTGTAAATCTTATTGGTGGTTTAATCTTTAGTAATTCAATTACCCTTTCAGTTGAAGGAGAACCAACATCAGATGGTGATGGTTTTAATGGCAACTTAACTTTAGATATGGCAATGTGCGGAAATGCTTTCATTGGAGATTTTGTATGGAATGACCTTAACGCCAATGGAATTCAGGATGCAGGTGAACCAGGAATTGATGGAGCAACAGTGATGATCACATTTTCTGATGGCACAACTGCCACAACTACTACAACTACCTTTAATGGTAATGACGGCTACTATGACTTCAAAAATCTAGGGCCTGATACATATACTATTACTTTTACAACTCCTACAGGGTTATTTCCAAGCCCTCCAAATGTGGGTGGTGATGATACTAAAGACAGCGATCCGGTAGCGGGTTCTGTAACAGTTACCTTAGTAGCCAATGTCAGCAATTTTACTATTGATGCAGGATTCTATAAGAGAGGTTTACTAAGAGTTGGCAACACAGTGTGGAATGACTTTGATGGAGATGGAAAAAGAGACTCCAACGAACCTGGTATAAGTGACGTTACAGTTAGTTTGTATACTGATAATAATAATGACAATCTTCCTGACGGTCCTGCAATAAGAACAACTGTAACAAGTGTAAGTGGTTATTATACATTTTCTCTATTGCCTGCTGGAAGATATATAGCATCTATTCCAATGCTTGCTGGATACCAATTATCTCCAAACACATCTACTCAGGCTACAAGTCCATTCCCTGACAACAATGTGGACAATGATAACAACGCAGTCAATTTTGTAAATGGCAACGTATTCTCCAACGCTATCACTTTAACTGAAGGTGGAGAGCCTATAAATGATGGAGATGGCAACAATAGCAATCTTACATTTGATTTGGCACTTTGTGGCACCTCATTCATTGGAGATTTTGTGTGGAATGACCTTAATGGAAACGGTATTCAGGAAGCTGGAGAACCAGGGCTCAATGGTCAAACAGTTACGATAACATTTGCTGATGGTAGAGTGGCAACTACAACCACATTAACCTTTAATAGCCAAGATGGTTACTATGATTTCAAAAACCTGGGACCAGATACTTACAGAATTACTTTCACTACGCCATCAGGATTTGCTCCTACAATCAGCAATGTTCCTGGTGATGACAGAAAAGACAGTGACCCTGTTAATGGCTCGGTTGTAGTAACCATTGCTGCTAATGTTAGTGACTTTACAGTAGATGCAGGTTTTGTTGCCCCTATGGTCAATAGTGTTGGGAACTTACTTTTCATTGACTTAAATGGTAACGGAACAAGAGATTTGACTGAACCTGGTATTCCTGGATTGGTTGTCAATTTGTATAGAGATACTAATGGCGACAACCTTCCGGATGGAGCCGCTATCTCAACTACGATTTCTGGCAATGATGGTACTTATAATTTTACGAACCTTTCTCCTAGCAACTATATTGTTGGTGTGGTATTGGTTGTTGGTTACGAATTTATTGGAATAGGAAATACTACGCCTAATAATGATATTGACAATGATAACAATGCAGTTAGAATAGCAGCAAATGAAGTGTTTACAAATGCTATCACACTTGCTCCCGGAACAGAACCAACTACTGATGGAGATGACAACAATCGTAATTCTACTCTAGATATTGGCTTGAAGGTTAATGCCAACTGCAAAATAGCAGCAGACAGTAAAGAGGTAGTAGGATATACAGTAAATAAGGTGGATGTTTACCCTAACCCAACAGTTAAGAATTTCACACTTAATATTAGCGCTGATAAGAAAGGATTTGCAACTATCTGGATAGTGGATCCACAAGGAAGAAGTGTAATGAGCAAGAACCTAAATCTAATACCTGGAACCAATATTGTACAAATGAACGCAGAGACAAATATGCCCTCTGGAATTTATACAATTCAAACTATGGTGAATGGTCAATTGATTAGCAAGAGACTTGTTGTAAATAAATAATACTCTGTTTTAAGTTAAAAGAGGCTGCCTCAAAAGGGCAGCCTCTTTTTTGTGATATGCAAACATTACTGGATTTAGTTTGCGGAAATAAAAAGCGATGAATAAAAAAAGTGCTTTTATTGTGCATGTAAAATTATTACCAAAGATGGGTTTGATAAAGGTGTTCAACGGTATAAATGCGCTGGTTGCGGATGTCGGTTTAAAAAATGAGACAGAATTAATGTTTCAGCTATTTGGCAAGCCGGTTATGATTGGAAGCAAACCTATCAACAACTGATTATACATTATCGTTTTTCAGTTAAAACAATACAACGCAAAATAGAGAGTGTCGGGGCTCATAGAAACACCACATTTCCTGCAAATATCATTGTTGTGATGAACACTAACTACTTTGGCAGGCAGCTAGGGGAAATGGTTTAAAGACTGTTTGATTAGGCAAATTTTGTATCATCCATATGTTAGTCAAGAGACTAAAAACCTTTACATGTTTGGCTTAGAAGAAATAGCCAAACGAGGAATGAAGGTACATGCGATTGTGTGTGATGGTCGCAAAGGATTATTGCAAATGGCAAACAATATTTCCATTCAGAAGTGCAACTTTCACTAAGTAGCAATTGGAAGGAGGTAGTTGATAAAAAAGATGAAAATGCAAGCCGGTAAAGAGTTGTGGAATCTAACATAGTTTTTAGTAAAGACTGACAAAGAAAGTTTTGTTGGAGCATTGTGTGCTTGGCACAACAAATGGAAAACATTTTTGAATGAGAAAAAGACCCTTACGGCAAAAAATGGTACGTTCATAAAAAGTAAGAAGTGCTTATAGAGACCTTGTAACAAAGTTGCTATAGCTCTTAATTTGTCATGATAATATGCCCTTAAAAATAACCAAAACTACAAATGCCATTGATAGACACTTTGCCAATTTGGTAAACTAACTTAGAAATAATAATGGTCTTTCAGAAGCTAGAAAAAAGAAGTTCATAGATGCATTTTTAAAGGCATAATGACCTCAAAAAATAACAATGGGATTACACGAATGGCAACCTATTTGAATGACATTTTTGTCGATCATCAATTTATATGTTGACAGGTTGCTCTCAAGCTGAGCCTGCTATCATTTTGCTTGATAGAATAAAACTACATATTTACTTTTATGACTAAAACAACCTATTAAATTAAAGACCATTCTTTTTTTCCACTTGAAAAAAACATCTCAAAAAAACCATTCTTTTTGTCCATGATGCCAAAAAAAGTATAGAAAAAATATCGTTATAAAAAAGGCTGCATATCAACATGCAGCCTTCTCAAAAAATATTTACAAAACACTATGGTTGAATTAAAACAGGAATTTGTTGCGTTCCAGATTCTGTCCTAACTACAAGACTATACAATCCTTGTGCAGTAAATTTATTCACCGGAATATGGACTGTGTTTTCGCCAGCTAGTAATGCCCTTTGTATTTGTTTTATTCTTGAACCAGTAAAACTAATTAACTCAATTGTAATAATTTGTTCCCTATCTGAAACAATGTTTGCAAAAAGATTATTCCCTGCTTTCAAACCGTTTGGATAAACACTTTTCACAAATGTATTCGTTGATTTCACAATGGCACTTATCACTTTTGAATATTTTCTTGTTCCATCCTTATCCACTAATACAATTCTATAATAAACAGGTTTGTCAAAAAATACTGCCTTATCATCTGCATAATTATAAGTCCGTATTTCATTGCTGTTCCCAGCTGCTGACACCCTGTTAACTTTAATAAAACTTAACTGATCGGCACTTTTTTCAATTTCAAAAAAGTCGCTATTATTTTCACTTGAAGTTTTCCAGTATAGCATTACAGCATTTCCTTTTACCGATGCATTAAAAGATTCTAAGGTGATAGGTAAAATTATCTGAGTATTACCTGTGTAAATGAAATCACCACTACTACTGCTACCATTTGCAGCATTGCCTACATAAAAAAATCTAACTGTATTGTCATTGGGTCCCGGGCTAAGTGGAGCAGTCCATTTTAGATTGTTATAGGTAAATGAAGATTGAGAACCTGTTGTAACTGCCCCTAGATGACTAAGTTCTGAACCATTTGGTGCTGCGCTGGGGTTTGTGCTGCTAAATGTACCAACATTTTGACCAACCGAATTAATAGCTGCAATGCTAAATCCCCATCGCTTTCTATCTGCAGCACCATGTGAAATAGTAAGACTGAAATCATAGGCCTGCCCGGGAGTAAACAGAGTAGCGGGTAATCCCGTCACAGAAACATTTCCGCCTCCAGAATTTACTGTTCCACCATGACAATTTGTACAATTACTACCTGTAGCTCCTGTAAGACCAGTAGGGGGCGCTCCCGAAAATTGAATTCCAGCTACCCCTGAGATAGCTATTAAAATAACACTGCAAATAAAATAAGTAGATTTTCTTTTCATAAATAAAGATTTATCACATTTGTAATTCAAACACAATTTAAACTAAATTGTTTAAGCTCAAAATTAATTTAATTAATAGGTCAAAAAGTATCCTCAATTGCTTATCATTAAAAAAAATAATTTCAAGTATTCCATTCCTGAGATTGATTTGAACTAAAAAAAACAAAAACCATTCACGCTAATCTGTGCTATATCTTTGCCTTATGTCTGAAATATCCATTGGCGATGCCATCAATAAATTTTTGAAAAAAAGCAGGTTGAATACAGGCATACAATCCCTAAAGATTGAGCAGATTTGGGAAACAATGATGGGCAAAACGATAGCCAAGTACACCGACAAAATACAGATTGTTAATAAGACACTATTTATCCGCACCAATGTAGGCCCACTAAAACAGGAGCTGATGTATCAAAAAGAGATAATTAAGACAAGAGTGAACGAAGCTTTAGGTGAAGACGTCATTAAAGAAGTTGTCATTCAATAATTGAATACTGCCATTCTGATATAAACCTTCCAATTACTTCTTTAGGTCAACAATTACTTTCTTAAAATCCGCATTTGCATATTTTCCTACAACCGTTGCACCTTTCATAACAAAATAAGTAGGGTTTACTCGCCCTGCTGTTTTTAGAACAGTCGCATCGCCTTTTAGGTAATGAACAGTTGCTGATTTAGGTAGCAGTTTTTGAGCAGCATCAACTGTAGCAGTTACAACATAAAATGGGATCCCCTTTTGAGCTGCAGCACCTGATACTTCTTTTGCATTTTTATACCAATCCGCTTCAGCACTAGAAGTATTTTTTGAAAAAAGCATGATGTATTCACCTTCAGTGGTTAAAATAGCTTGCGTAGTATCTTCACCATTTTCACCAAACAAAAAGAAATCATTGATAGGTGCTGCTGCAGTTCCTGCTCTCACCAATTCCTGCACTCTGTCAACATACACATAGGTACTATCAAAATCATCAGGAAAATGATCCATATCGAAAAGCACATCTTTACCATTTTTCTGGTATTTGAACTTGATGGCAAAGCTATCTGCAACAGCTCCTTCAGGCAATTTCATTTTCTCTAAAATGTTGTTTCCTTTTTTGTATGCAAGGCAATCTACAACCGGTAAATAATTAAGCACATGCCTTTGAAGCGTAAAACAGAATATGGTAGTCAATACTAATATTGAAACATTGGCAAAGTTGGCTAACCATGGTTTTACCAGATTTTGCTTTGCCATTATGATCAAAATGAGCACCAGCAAAATAAGGTCTTTTGTAAAGGATGTTAAAGGCGTTAGTGGAATACAATCGCCAAAGCAGCCACAGGTTTTTATTTTGCCTGAAAGCATTGCATAGCCGGTTAGAAATGTGAAGAAAATGATCAACAACAACAATAACCAACTGACCATCCGTATCCGCCACCCTATCAGAATAGCCACACCTGCTACTATCTCAAAAGTATTCATGATAACAGCAAATGCCAAGGTATAGTCGTTGAGAAAACTAAACCCCCAAACTTCAAAAAACTCCAGCATCTTATAGCTCAAACCCATTGGGTCATTCGCCTTGATGAGACCAGAGAATATAAATAATACCCCAACAATTATCCTGACAGCAGTAATAAAAAATTTCATTGTTTTAATGTTTTCCTTCTTCAATTAATATCAACGCAAAAATGGAATAATTTATCATGTCTGCAAAGTTTGCATCAATACCTTCACTGATCAAAGTTCTTCCTTCGTTGGATAAAATCTGTTTTATTCGCAATAATTTAACCAATATGAGGTCCGCAAAACTTTCCTGACTCATATCCCTCCATGCTTCGCCATAATCATGATTTTTGTCTTGCATAAGTTTTCTGGCAATGGCTATTTTCTCATCATACAATTTGGATGCTTCTTCCGGGGTCAGATCCTCCACAGCATAATTGCCTTTGTCCAATTGTATCAGTCCTATGATGGCATAATTTGCCATCCCAATAAATTCGCCGGTTATATCATCTGCAACCTTTTGGTGCTGCTTTTCCTGAATGGTTCTAATGCGCAATGCTTTAATATAAATTTGATCTACTATGGAGATCATGCGCAGCACCCGCCACGATGTACCATAATCAAGCACTTTTTTTGCAAAAATATCTTTGCAGATTTTAAAAGCAGCATCGTATTGCTGTAAAGTTGCCATTTTCGTTATTCGTTTTATTGTCAGCTCTTATTTGGAAAATTCAACAATAAAATATTAGATTTTGACTTAATAAGCTATTGACATCGTGACTTCTCCGCTAACTTCGCCAAAAATAAAGGAAAGGGTTCAATGTTTACTTTGAATTGTAAAGGAAGATTGTTGGTGGTATCCGATCCCATTGTGATGGGCATCATTAATGTAACGCCGGATTCATTTTACAGCGGTAGCAGAATGAGTTCTGTAGACCAGGCATTGTTACAGGCAGAAAAGATGATATCGGAAGGCGTTACAATCCTTGACATTGGTGGGCAAAGTACCAGGCCCGGCAGTGAACTTTTATCCAGAGAGGAAGAACTGACAAGAGTAATTCCTGTAATAAAAGCAATCAGCAAAGCATTTCCGGATGCATACATTTCAATTGACACGTTTTACTACCAGGTTGCCAAGGAAGCAATTGAAGCAGGCGCATCCATTATCAACGACATCAGCGGTGGTACAATGGATGCTGAAATGATCCCAAATACTGGTTCTTTACATGTTCCTTACATTGCCATGCACATCAAAGGAACACCTGCCAACATGCAAACATTAGCCAATTACGATGATGTAACCAAAGAAGTACTTGATTTCTTTGTAAAAAAAGTAGAAGAATGCCGCCTTGCCGGAATATTGGATGTAATCATTGATCCAGGTTTTGGCTTTGCAAAAAACGTGGACCACAATTTTTCCCTATTAAAAAACCTTTCTACGCTTAAAATACTGCAAAAGCCCATTTTGGCAGGCCTTTCACGCAAGTCTACCGTGTATAAAACTTTGGGAATAACACCCGAAGAATCCCTTAATGGAACCACTGTTTTAAACACTGTAGCGCTACAAAACGGAGCCAACATCCTCAGAGTACACGATGTAAAAGCAGCGAAAGAAGCCATCACCCTGCTAAAAAAACTAAGCCAGAACCACTAAAAGCGATTCTGGCTTATTCTATTTTTTCAACTAATTTTTAAACCACTAGTACCACATTGGCTAATTAGCACATTAGCTAATTTGCTAATTTTCACATTTATTATTTAGGTGCATTTTGTCCATTAGCATCCTGAGTTGGCATGCCTGCAGGTTTAGAAGGTGGCGGTGGCGCATCAGCTATTTTCTTTACCAACACATCAAACTTAAGATTTGCAAATGCTGGAATAACCGGTGCACTTCCACGTGGTCCGTATCCCAATGATGATGGAATGTATAAAGTACCACTGCTGCCTTCAGCAAATTTTTTCAACCCTTCTGCCCAACCTGCAATAATTGGATCGCGACCAACTACAAACGAAAAAGGACGAACAGCACCAATAGCAGAATCAACATTGGAGTCGAATGGCTTACCATTTTCTATCAGGTAACCGGTGTAATCAACTGTTACTTGCTTGCCATCGGTAACCAATGGTCCCGCACCTGTATTTTTAAGTTCTACATAAACACCGTTTTCGGTCTTCTCCGCTTTTATTCCTTTCGACTTCAGGTAATTGCCCAATTCAGCTACCTCAGATACTTTTCTTTTCTCAAATGCTTCTTTTTGGTCTTTGGTTACATCTTCTTCCTTAGCAAATACTTTCAACAACTTCACCTGCGTTACAATCTGATCACCACGCTTCAGGATGTCATTGTACTGCGCCATGTTTCTTTTCACCATACTGTCTACAGACATCATGGTTACGATGCTATCACCAATAGAGGCCAACTTTAGCAATTCAGTAAAGTCTCCTGTATTTTTTGCAGCAGTGTCAAAAGGCACATATTGAGGCAACCTGTTGTAGGTAGTAAACCACACTGTATCTTTTGGACTAATTTTTACAAGCACATCAAACTTTATGATGTCGCCTTGCTTAAACTTTTCCTTTCCATCACCTTTAAATATTTTGTAGGTCATTCCCGATTCCGTCTTTTCTAACTTTGGGCTGTTATTGCATGATGCAAAAACCGAAACCAATGCTGCGATAGCAAGTACTCTTTTCATGTTGTTTTTATTGAAGTTGTTCTTTGTATTCTTTTATAACTGTTTTAAATTTCCAAACGGTAGCATCCAGGGAGTCGCTGCTGCGTCCACCGGCTGCATTAAAATGACCCCCTCCTTCAAAGTGGGTTCGTGCAAATGTATTAACATCAAATCCTCCCTTGCTTCTAAAGCTCCATTTTCTTTCCTCATCTCTGTCTATACACAATGCGCCAAATTTGATACCCTGAATGGTTAGTAAGTGATTAACCAACCCTTCTGTATCGCCGGTCTTTATGTGAAAGCGCAGCAAATCATTTTTAGGAATAGACATAATGGCCGTATTGCAATCGTAAAATACTTCCATCCTGTTTAGCAGCACATGACCCATAAACCGCACCCTGTTCTCCAAAAAACTATCATAGATGTTCTCATGAACAAGGGTATGGTTAAATCCCGTGTCTTTTAACCGGGCAACCATACGGTGTACACTGGCAGTGGAAGCAGGAAACCTGAAGGAACCGGTATCGGTCATCACGCCGGTATAAAGGCATTGTGCTATTACGGTATCTATTTTATCCTCATGACCACAGTCTACTATAAAGTCGTACACCATTTCGGCAGTAGAACTTTTAGCGGTATTGCTAATGCCATAGGTAAAATAATCTACCTGCGGCTGTTCGTGGTGGTCTATCAGTACTTTTGTACAGGTCAACGGGGCAAGCACCTGCTCCATGTGTTTGGTACGGTGCAGTACATTAAAATCCAGGCAAAACAATACTTCTGCCTCGCTAATGTGTTTTAGCGCCACCTCTTTGTTGTGCTCAAAATCAACAACCAAATTGGCTCCCGGCATCCATTTTAGAAAACCTGCCCAATTGGTAGGTGATACCACTGTAACCGAATGCCCAAGCCCAATGAGGAAGTTGTACAAGCCCAAAGACGAACCCATAGCATCGCCATCCGGCTTTTGGTGCGTGGTAATGACTACTTTCTTTGGAGTATTCAGTTCATTATAAAACCCTTGAATAGATTGCATACGAAGGCGGCAAAATTGTGGTTTTTGGTTTACAACATCAAAATAATTTTAAGCCTTAACAAAATAGAAATCAGAATAATTAGGCTTTTACGTGTTTTCCCTGCACTTTTGCCCCGCAAATACAATACAAAATGTCAAACAAAACGTTCACAATGATTAAGCCCGATGCTACCTCCAAAGGGCATACAGGCGCTATTTTAGACCAGATTATCAAGGCTGGATTTACGGTAAAAGCACTAAAATGGACAAAACTATCTACAGAAAAAGCCGGAGAGTTTTACGAAGTGCACAAAGAGCGTCCTTTTTATGGAGAGCTTGTAGCCTTTATGAGCAGTGGTCCTATAGTAGCTGCCATTCTTGAAAAAGACAATGCAGTAGCCGATTTTCGCAAGTTGATTGGTGCTACCAATCCTGCACAAGCAGAAGAAGGAACCATCCGCAAAAATTTCGCTGCTTCTGTTGGCGAAAACGCCGTTCATGGCAGCGATAGCGACGAAAATGCAGCTATTGAGGGTAATTTTTTCTTCAGTGCTTTCGAAAGGCATTAATAGACTGCCGCAACACAATTAGCCAGTTAGTTTGTAAATAAGCCTATGGCTTCTAAAAAATATAAAGCCCACCCCACGGTGGGTTTTTTATTGTTTTCACCCGGTGCCACACCAAGATAAATGAAAACAAATGCCTGCCCATTTCCAATAATCAACTCCTCTCCCATTTATGAAATTTCTTTGTTGACCAACCGCATCGCCTTATTCAGCACCCTTGCGTCGCACACTTGTACTTTTTGTACCATATTCGGCAAAAGTGCAACAGCCACTACAAAAATGATCACCCCACCCCAAAAAACGCTACAACTGCTTTTGGTAGCGCAATGTGGCAAAATGAAATCAGTTATTAAATTTATATTATACAACTAGCTAATTACCATCCAAACCACTCGGGATGTATTTATAGGCAAGCCATTTTGATTATTTAACTATCATACGGACAAGTTGCCAATGCTTCGCAAAATAAAAAGACCACCTAACCTAAAAAGTCAAAAATCTTAACCAAGCAATTTTCTATTTGCGCTGCACTTTTTGTTTATTCAATTTATATTCATTTCCCCATTCAGCCAATTTTTGTATCACAGGTGACAATGTGAGCCCAAAGTCAGTTAAAGTGTATTCTACCTTTGGTGGAATCTCAGCATAAATTTGTCTGCTAATAATACCATCGTCTTCTAATTCTCTTAGCTGTTGTGTAAGCATAGATTGTGTGATGCCTATTACACTACGTTTCAATTCGCCAAACCTTGCTGGAGCAGTAAAGTAGATTGCATTGATAAGAATAGGCTTCCATTTACCTCCCAAAACTTTCATTGTAGCAGTTACGGGGCAAGTATTTTCATCAAAAATAAAAGTTTTTTTAGTTTCAATTAATTGATTATCAACATTAGTATTGTCTTTCATACTTACTCGTTTTTGGTATCCTACTTGTTTATTTAATTATAACATTGAATATTTGTAGAACAAAATTAAATAAAACAATTTAAAAAAATGATTAAACAAGCATTACTCGGTGAATTTCAACACGAAGCCGAAAACACGAGAAAACTTTTATCTATTATTCCAGACAGTGCTTTGGAATATCGT
>JANPHE010000297.1:0-10816 GCA_031424295.1 Segetibacter sp.
ATACTGGATTAGGCTTTTCACTAAATTCTATTTGACTTATATTGGGTGTCCACAAAATCCTGTAATCAAAGAGAAGGTCACCCTTTAATTGTTCAGCTTCTTTAAATAAATTGAAGTCTTTTTTATTAACCTCATCAATTGTTAACAAATAAGCAATTAAGATGTTATACTCATCGTCTCCTGTTGTATCTACAATTTCAAAAGAACGAAAGTTATTTAATTCTTTTAATATCATTTCTAAGAGGTATCTTCTTCCGAAAACGTCTTTAGTATAAGCACCTTTAGTGTTCCGTATAAATTTATAATATGCCTCATTTAACCTTCTTGCATTTTCTTTGGAAAATCTCTCTGATATTAGATTTCTTAGTCTCTCCTGATTTTTCTCTTCTGGTAAAGGGACATTTAGTTCATTATTAAGTGAGATTAAGACGCTGATTACAGCATCAGAAGGAATTTTTTTCACCAAGTCTTCATAAGTAGTAGTTGGTTCGCCAAATAATTCTCTATATCCTGGAACAAGTATCATCTTCATATAAGCTTGTTATGCCGTTTGCATAGTTAGGTGATTTGCACATTGCTTGCGCACAACTCTCAAATAGGCAAAAGTCTTCACCGATTCAAATATAATAACATTTCGTATATCTTTCTCAAAAACAACAACAATATAAAAGACGCAATTGTATTTACTATTATTCGTGTTGTGGCAATACGTTTTCCAATCACCGTTTTTAACCGCTTATAATTAATTGTTTTTCTCTTTCTCCGCTTCGTCTTCACAAGTTTTTGTTTCTCTTTTCTTATGGCTACGGGCATTTTCCTAATATCGAGTATCAACAACACTATTTATCCTTTTGGGGCGAATAAGCCTTTAAACTGTTTAAAAAAGCGAACGCTCACAATATTCAAATATTTAAAAAATGTAATAATCTCCCAAATTATCCCTCCTACACCTGTCCAGACACGTTGTTGACGTGTCCGGATACGTCGGTAGACGTATAATTTGCCGTTGTTGACGTGTCGAAACACGTGGCAGGACGTGTCGGGATAGGTTGTTTACGTGTCCGGATACGTCGGTAGACGTATAATTTGCCGTTCCTGACGTGTCGGAACACGTGGCAGGACGTATCCAGATACGCTTCGGACGTGTCCAGATACGTAGGAGGACGTATCCAGATACGTTTCGGACGTGTCCGGATACGTGGCAGGACGTATCCAGATACGTTTTAGACGTGTCCAGACACGTGGCAGGACGTATCCGGACACGTAGGGGGACGTGTCCTGACACGTCCAGGGACGTGTTTTGAGTGGTTTGGACGGTAATTTTACAGCTTGTATAATATAAATTTAATAACTGATTGCTATTTTGTCATATCACACTGCCAAGGATGGAGGTGGTGTTTTTTTGGGGGTGGGATGTCATTTTTGTAGTGGCTGATGCATTATTGCCGAATAGTGTACAAAAAGTACAAGTGTGCGACGCAACAATGTTTAATGTGCTAATTTGATAATGTGCTAATTTGCCCAGGGATTTTGCGTATACGTCAAATATTGCCACGAATGCACGAATAAATGTGTGAATTTATCTTACGTTCAAGGTCTCGCTGTGCTAAGACCTTGAATAATCTACCACTTTTTTTTAGAGAATACTTAGGGAGAACGGGGTACAAAAAGTACAAGTGTGTGACACAACGATGCTAAATAGAAGTCCTAACGCTTGTCAACAAAAAATGCCTTCTCCCTATTTGATAGTTGAATGGACTATTGAATGAAATACGCCCTGCAAGCGGAATGGGAAAGGTAAATATTTAATAAAAATAAAACGGAAAAGACCTGTTGGCAGTTAGCAGATAGAAGATACACGGAATAAAAAAAGCGAAGCCTTTCGACTTCGCTTTGTGATCCGGAATGGATTCGAACCATTGACCCACAGCTTAGAAGGCTGTTGCTCTATCCAACTGAGCTACCGAACCTTTTCGCTTAAAACGGTTGCAAAAGTAATTTTTAATTAGTTTGCAGCCAAACGAAATTGCAAATATGGACGTGAAAATGGAAGAAGGATGGAAAAACGTATTGAAAAATGAGTTTACAAAAGTCTATTTTCAACAGGCTGTTACCTATATAAAGACGGAAAAAGCCCTGAACAGAATCATTTATCCTGCCGGTTCCAATATTTTCAATGCATTTGATCAAACGCCTTTCGACAGTTTAAAAGTTGTCATTCTTGGTCAGGACCCATATCATGGACCCGGTCAGGCGCATGGCCTCAGCTTTTCTGTGCCGGACGGTGTCAAACCGCCCCCTTCTCTGGTAAATATTTTTAAAGAACTGAAGACAGATATAGGAATGGCTATACCAACAACCGGCAACCTGACTAAGTGGGCCAATCAAGGCGTATTATTGCTAAACGCAGCACTAACGGTGCGGGCAAATGAACCTGCCAGTCATTCCAGAATTGGTTGGATGGAATTTACCGATGCTGTAATCAGTAAAATTTCTGAGGAAAAGGAAGGTATTGTGTTTTTGCTTTGGGGAAAATTTGCACATGAGAAACAAACGCTGATTGACGAAACCAAACATTTGGTATTGAAAGCAGCCCACCCCTCTCCGCTTAGTGCGTACAACGGATTTTTTGGTTGCCGTCATTTTAGCAAAACCAACCAATACCTGGTGAAACAAAAAAAAGACCCGATCGATTGGTCATTGAACTAGAAAATAAAAACTGAGCTGATGAAATTGATAAAAAATATTTTTGGTGCATTGTGGGCTATTTGGGGGATTGTGGTTTTTACAAGTACGTTGTTAATCATCATCATTCCGGTTGCATTTACATTTTGGGTTAAGGATCCTAAAGGTGCAGAAATGTTTAGAAAAATATCCAAAGCATGGATGAATGTTTTTCTCTTGCTCATTGGATCTCCGCTGAAAGTAAGGGGTAAAAAGTATTTTGAAAAAGGTAAAAACTATGTTGTGGTATGCAATCACAATTCGCTGATGGATGTGCCGGTAACCACGCCTTACATACCGGGTGCGAATAGAACCATTGCAAAAAAATCGTTTACCAAAGTACCGCTCTTTGGCTTGATCTACAAGCGGGGATCAGTATTGGTGGATAGAAACGATAACCAAAGCCGCCGCCGGAGTTATGAAGAAATGAAAAAGACATTGGCACAGGGATTACACATGGTTATTTATCCGGAAGGCACCCGAAACAGAACATCGGATCCTTTAAAATCGTTTTACGATGGCGCCTTTAACCTGGCGGTAGAAACTAAAAAAGATGTTTTGCCGGCAGTTATCTTTCATACCCGAAAAATATTGCCTGCTGACAAGGCTTTTTACTTAATGCCTCATGGCATCGAAATGCACTTTCTTCCACCGGTATCTTCTGTAGATATCACCGCTAAGACATTGAAAGAAAAGGTGTTTAAACAAATGTGGGAGTATTATTTGCAGCACAAATAAGGGGGCCTCATTGATAGAATGATCGGGTTCTATTTATTTTCAGATCCCGGAGAATACCTGATTTGGGGTTTATAGTTAAGCTGAATGACCTGTATAAACCAACTGGGGTAATATTAACCGCCATTTGCCAACAGTGCATATCGCGGGTGATAAACATAGAAAGTGTCTGGACCTTTTTTGTAGAAAAATCATAATAGCTATTACCACCTACTTTCCATTTTGGGCTTAGGCTAAAATCTCCATTTACACTCAGGTTGGAGTAGGTTTGGGTCTTGATACTGAAATCCGGCTGCAGGATTCTGGAAAAACTTAAGGAATAAGACAATGACACCGTCCAGGGAATATTGAAATCCGTAAACTCGGCAGGATTGCTTCTTACAAACTCCAATTGTCTTTGTTGCTCATCAGGGGTCATGTAATTATCCTGCGGCAATGGGTCTTTATCCGTTTTGCCATCCTTGCGTTTACTTTGAAGCGAAGTTGATAAAGCAATGCTTCCATTGGTAATTCTGCCCGGTTTGAAAGCATTTTTCTTTATCATCAGCTTTGGTATTCTGTTGCCATTCGAATCCAATTGGTAAGGATCCATATTGGCAGAGGCAGTCAGATTGATCTTTTCAAATAGGTTACTCCTGGCATATAAACTGATATTGGATAAGGGAAAAAGGTCATTGGGACTCGGTATCAGGTTGTATGATCCGTTGAAACCAAATCCGTCAATGAGTTTCACCTTTTTAGTACCCCCTTCTGAGGTATCTTTTTTGTTTCTTACTTTCATCTCAAGCAGGTTATCTACACCAAAACCAATACCGCCAAACCTCCCTTCGCTAAATGGACCCAAAATGCCGCCATCAAACTGAGAATACCGTGCTATATTTCCTGCCGTATCCGTTTGCACATTGTAATAATATTTCTTCTGCATATCGGGCCTGTAATTCACACTGATGGTTGGTCTTATTTCATGACGGATAGCTTTTATTTTTCGATCGCCCTTGAACTGAAGCGTTCCAAAAATTCTTGTAGAAGCACTTATACCGAACTGCATTTGCCGGGCAGTATAAATTCCTTTGTTGATAGTTGTATCAACCCGTTTGGCGGCTGTATCCCAGGTTCTGACAATTTTTTGCGCATACCATCGCTCTTCATATGTTACACTTGGTGAAACAAGAATAGGTCCTAGCTGTGGCAATGAGATAGTAATAGGAATGTTGTGTTCTATACCCCATGCAGCAGTATCAATCAATTGCCTCAGGCTGAATGCAGAATCGTAAAATGCAATTTGGTTTTGCAAACTGCCACTATAACCAATTCCTAATTTTTCGTACCATTTTGGCGTACCCGCACTTTCCTTTTTCTGAAATGGATAAATGGTCACCATGTTGAATGCGGCATTGGGCAAGCTAAGATTTACCAATCCCAAATTGTTGTTTTGGCTATGGTTGGCACTCACAGTCAGGTTATACTTACCATCCCAGTCTTTGGTATAGGTAATGGAGGAACTCAAACTATTTTGAAAGTTTTGGCTGGCATTGTTGGCAACAAATTGGTTGTACTTGGTACTGCCTGCATTTACATTGGCAGAAAAACTTGTTCCCGGTCTTGCCTTGGAATCTCTGGAATGACTCCAATTGATCAAAAATGTTCTGGAGGTGGTGAATTCCTGCTTTACCAGGTTATCGGAATTTAATATTTTGGTGTACTGAACCGATAAGTTGATGTTTCCATTGTATTTATAACGCTTTAAATACCTGGAAGCAAAGTTGGCCCTCCATCCTCCATAACTGTAAAGGTTAGTCAAAACGGTGATGTCAAAATTGTCGTTCAAAACCTGATAGTATCCAAGTCCTTCAAGTCCCAATCCAAATTGCTCATTATTGGCAAATTGTGGTGGAAGTAAACCTGAATGACGCCCACGGTTTAAAGGATAAATGCCAAAGGGAATGCCGATAGGTACAGGTACCCCTTCAAATTCCGGCGAAGTCGGTCCTGAAATGGCCATTTTGTTGTTGATCATTTTCATTCGGCGTGTCCTGAAAGCAAAGTGGGGCGTATCTAAATTACAGGTTGTAAACCTGCTTTTCCAGGCATAAACGGTATTTTCAGAAACCTTTTTTATGGTATTGGCATATACATACATTTCCCCCTGCTGCAAATAGGTGCTTTTGGTTAACCCCTTTTGCGATTTGGTGTTGTAATAAATAGTATCGCTGATGGTCTGCATATCACCCTGCACCAATTTAGGTTTGTTGAGCGGATTGCCTGTAGTATCTGTAGTGCCATAAGCAGTTAAAAGCTGCTTATCCTGATTAAGGTTGATGGTTTCAGCGTTTACTTCAACGTCTGTATATGTTGCTTTTGCCTTACCGTACAGGATAAATTCTTTGGTAGGAATGATTAATACACCACTGTCTTCAGCAGAATATACCACCGGTGCGTCCAAGGTATCTTTTGATAGTTTTAGTTTTATGGTGTCTATTTTCTGAACAATACTATCGGTATCACTAGAATTCTTAAAACTACTTGCTGATCTTATTGGTGTTGCAGTTTTTTTTGAATTGAGGGTATCAATTAAGGGTAAATTACCAGTTGGAGGCGGAGTATCTATTACTTGTTCGAAAGCCAAATTATTGATAACTATCAATTTATTTCTGCCGTAAGCATGAAGTGTTATTAGGAAAACTATAGCAATTACCGATCTACACAATATTATTTTTGCCCTAACTTTACACGGATTGCTCATAAGTATAATGGCAAATGTAAAAGTTAAAGCATTAAGGTTGTGTGAAGATTGGACATTTGCTGAGTTTTTAAACCCTATAAATTGCTGAGAATAATGCAGAAAATAACTAGTATAATCATTTTAATATTTTCAATCGCCTTTTTTTCCTCTTTTACAAACATTAATGAACAACCCAAAAAGAACGCACTAAAAACAATTATAATAGATGCGGGTCACGGTTTACCAGATCCTGGAGCAGCGGGAAAATACAGTACAGAATCTCAGATTACACTTTCATTGGCGCTAAAGTTAGCAGATAGACTGAGGATGGTCATGCCCGATTGCAACATTATACTTACCAGAACAGACGAAAATCTGCCTGCAGGCTATAGTGACAAAGACAAAGCTAACAGATACAGAGCCCAATTTGCAAATGACAACCATGGTGACTTGTTTGTTTCCATTCACGTAAACTCGATGGAAGACAGGTACCAAAGAAGAATTGAAGGCTATAGAGATGAAGAATATACCGTAACTGTTGGCAAAGGGAAAAAGAAGAAAAAAATCAGAAAAACCAGAACAGTACCCATTTACCGATCATATAAACTAGATTGTGGCAGAACCGGAACTGAAACTTATATATGGGCGGTGAACAAATACGATCAAAAACAAAAATCAGTTGGAGCCAGAGATGATGATCAGTTTGGAGAACGGACAGATTCTATGACCGAAACTGTGTACGCCGAGTCTCCTGAAGCTAAAATTCTGGCATCACTGCGAACCAAAAAGTTCTTTGATCAAAGCTTGATTATGGCCAATCTTGTTGAAGAAGAGTTTCAAAAAGAAGGTCGGACCAGTTACGGAGTAAAGCAAAGAAATCATATGGGTATTTGGGTGCTTCAGGCTACCAATATGCCAAGTGTTCTTGTAGAAACCGGTTTTATTTGCGATCCCGATGAAGAAGATTACTTGAATAGTGAGAAAGGACAGAATGAGATTACCTATGCAATTTCCAGGTCCTTGTTGAGGTATAAAAACTATCTGGAACAGGGCGTTGCTTTAGAACCAACATCGCAAACTATTAATAAATAAGACTTTGGCTTTATTTTTGGCTTAATTTATAAACTAAATGATGAAGCGAAAACTTGGTGTCCTCTTTTCTATACTGATTATTTTTTCCCCTTTTACGCTACTACTTGGGTTTAAGCCAACCAAAAAACCGTTGCTTAAAAAAATAGTTATTGATGCCGGGCACGGAGGAAATGATGCAGGCGCAGGTGGTAAGTATTCCTATGAAAAAGATATTTCTTTGGCAGTAGCCCTAAAACTAGCCAAAGTCATTCAGGTTGAAATGCCGGATATTGAAGTTGTTCTGACGCGTACATCCGACATTTATCAATCTCCACCAACCAAGGCAAACATAGCCAATAACAACAAGGGCGATTTGTTCATTAGCATTCATTGCAATGCTGCACCACCTATAAAACATTCCGAAGAAGATGGTTATACCAAGGAGGTTTATTACACCGGAAAAGGAAGAAAAAAGAAAAAACAAACAAGAAAAGTCCCGAAATACCGAATATGGAGTACTCCTAACCCTGCCAAAGGAACAGAAACTTATATTTGGGGTGTCCATAAAACAGACATGAAAGAAAAAGCAATGCGGGAAAACGAATCGCTGTATTTAGACAGCGCAACTGCCAATTTTGTCAAAGATTTTGATCCTAATTCTCCACAGCGAATGATTTTGTACTCCTTAAAGACGCAACAATATTTTAACCGAAGCGCAAGTCTTGCCTTAACTGTTGAAGAAGAATTTCAAAAAGTAGGTCGTATCAGTCGTGAGGCACAGCAAAGGCAAGTTGGTATTTGGGTTCTTCAAGCGGTGGCCATGCCAAGTATATTGGTTGAAACAGGCTTTATTACCAATCCTGAAGAAGAAGACTATTTAAACAGCGATCGTGGACAAACGGAGATAGCTAAATCAATTACAAAGGCACTCAAAAGATACAAGAATTCATTAGAAACCCCAGGCGGAACAAAAAGTACCAAATAATGCCAACGATTAATATCTATTTTCAAGATGAATAGTATTGTTTACTTTTGCATTAGCCCGATTTTTGCAATGACTGCCATACTGACTACTTAAAAGCATATACATGAAGATTTCTAATGAAACAAAGGTTGGAGCACTTACTGCACTAGGTATTACACTACTCATTCTCGGATTTAATTTTTTGAAGGGGAAGAGCTTGTTCAAGACGGGCAATTTTATTTATGCCAAAGTAAAAAATTCCAAAGGGATTATGATTTCGAATCCCGTATTCATTAATGGCTTACAGATTGGCAATGTATATGAACTGGAAGAATCGGATAAAGCAGTCCAAACCATCGTTATAGCTATAAAGCTAACCAAGGAAGTAAACATTCCGAACAACTCAATTGCTACGATTAAAGACAATCCATTGGGATCGCCTAGTATGGATATTTCGATGGGTAACAGTACGCAATTTTTAATGAACAGAGACACGATATTAACCCTTGATAGTCCTGGTATGCTGACAGGAATTACAACTAAACTTACTCCTGTTGTTGATCAGGTAAAAGTTACATTATATACGTTGGACTCAGTATTGAAAAACATTAATAGTGTATTTGATCCCAATACTAAAAACAACATGCAGGAGGTAGCTGGTAACATTAACAAAATGACCGCTAGCTTAGCTATCGCATCAATTTCTATTCAAAAGCTGATGAACGAGCAAACAGGTGCAGTTTATAGCTCTTTAGACAACCTTAATACATTTACAAAAAATCTTGCCGGTAATAATCAAAAGATAAATGCTTCATTAAGCAATTTGGAAACTACAACCGCCAATTTATCTAAAGCTGATGTAGATGGCACCATCAATCAACTGAGAAAAACCGTTGAAAAGTTGAATACCGCAGTTGAAAAACTTGATAGCAAGGAAGGTTCTGTTGGCAGATTATTAAATGATCCACAACTATACGATAATCTGGCAAACACCACCAAGAGTCTCAATATTTTAATGGATGATATAAGAGTAAATCCTAAAAGGTATGTTAGCATTTCAATTTTCGGGGGCAAAAACAAAGGCCAATATTTAACTTCGCCACTTCCTATAAAAGATTCTAGCCAAGTGTTGCCAGCCAAATGAATAAAATAGTTTTCTTTATTTTTCTTTTCAATTTAACAAGTCAACAGTTGAGTGCTCAGGCACCAATAGTTGTAGATTCTTCCGGCAAGGGGAAAGTTTTAGAAATTATAGAAGCTGACAGGTACAACTTTCAAAAAATAGAAAATTCAGGAGACTTCATTTCACTGGCAGGGCATGTAAAACTGCGGCAAGGCAAAACGTTGTTTTATTGCGATAGTGCTGTTTTAAATCAAGCTGCCAATACGGTTGAAGCATTTGGAAACATCCACATAAATGATGATGATAGTGTTCACACTTATGCCCAATATTTGAAATACCTGGGAAAAGAGAAAACGGCTTTCTTAAAAAATAAAGTGAAACTGACAGATGGCAAAGCTATACTGACCACAGAGGAGTTGGAGTATAATACGCTTACCAAATTGGGGACCTATTTAAATGGCGGGAAAGTAATAAATGGCAAGACAGTGCTGACAAGCAAGGAGGGTTTCTATTATGGTGAGACAAGGGATATCTATTTTAAAAAGGGCGTTTATTTGAATGATCCGGGATATAAAGTGACTACAGACACCTTATTGTATAATACTTACACTGAATTGGCAAGATTTACAGTCCCTACAAAAATAATAATGGACAAAAGGGTGGTAAAAACATCCGAAGGATTTTATGATACCAAACACAAAAAAGCAGTATTTGGGAAGCGGCCAACTGTAGATGATAAAGATTATACACTTATAGCTGATGATTTAGCGTTCGACGATTCTTCCGGTTTGGGAGAAGCACAAGGTAGTGTTGTATATAAAAGTAAGGATACTGCAAACGGGTATGCAATTCTTGCCAACAACATAAAAACCAATCAAAAATCAGGTGGTGTACTGGCAACTCAAAAGCCATTGATGATCATCAAGCAAGACAAGGATAGCATCTATGTTTCAGCGGATACGTTGTACAGCGGCAAACTAACAGAGCTGGAAAAGTTTAGAAAAGTGCCAGATATTTCCGACACACTTTACGACTCGAAACCATCAAAAATATCGAATCCAGCAGACAGCAACAGCAATCGTTTTTTAGAAGCATATTTCAACGTAAAGATATTCTCTGACAGCATGCAAGCTATTGGAGATAGTTTGTTTTACAGTTTTAGGGATTCTACATTTAGGTTATTCAAAAGCCCCATCGTTTGGGCGCAGGAAAATCAGATTATTGGCGATACCATTTACCTATATACAAAAAACAAACAACCCAAACGCTTTTATGTATTTGAGAATGCATTGGCCATCAACAAAGCCGATAAAATGCTTTTTAATCAAATAAAAGGAAATACCATCAACGGGTTGTTTAACAATGGAAATATTGAGCATTTCAGAGCAAAAGGAAGTGCTGAAAACATATATTATACAGCCGACGAGCAAGGAGGTTTCATTGGCGTAAATAGGTCTACATCAGATGTTATTGATGC
>JANPHE010000298.1:0-7665 GCA_031424295.1 Segetibacter sp.
GTGTAGGTGAGGTATTCGCCTGCTGTGGCTTTTGAGAGTTTTATTTTACCGACGTGGGCTTCTGTTTTGTCGTTGGGGTCGTAAGCGTTGCGGACTATTTGGCTAAGTGTATTTGTGTTATCGGCTAGGGTAGAGTCGGGCTTGTTGGAAACAACAGTCGCAACGGAAAGCAACGTGTCCCCTGCATTTGCCGCAGGCGGTGCTTTTACAATAAAATCAATGAGTATGGAGGAATCTTGCCGGGGCAAGAGGCTGGCGATTGTCCAGGTTAAGGTGTCTGCAAAGTTAGTGGTTGGGGTGGGCAACGCTGCATTGTAATTGAGCTTATTGCTTTTCACCAGCTTCAGTACTACAGCGGCGGCTGTATCTGTTCCGGTGTTATGTACCTGTAGCAAATAGTAAGTGTGGAAGCCTGCTTTGGCATTGCGTAAAGGGATGAGCCTGACCGATAAATCCCTGACACTGCGGACAGGCTGGGCAGCAAAAGAAATGCTATCGGTATTGAAATAAGTGTAGTGGCTGGTGGTTTTTATAGCGGGTACTATAGTGTAATAAGGCAGCGAAAAGTTCTTGATCGAATGCTTGTAAGTCCCGGTATCCACATCGGATAAATACCCATTGTATGCGTACGAGTTAACCGTATCCACACCGGGCTTTATGGAAGTTACGACGGCACCTCTTACGGGGGTTTCGTTGGCGTCTTGAACGCCGTTTCGGTTGAGGTCGTAAAAGATTTTGATTACCAAGCTGTTGTAATAAACCAGGGCGTTCTTTTCTACACGCATCACAGTACTTGTACTGCCTGCGATAAAGCCTGGATTGATACCCATTACTACTTTGCCATCTGTCTGCAATGCGGCGGAAGTAAATTGCCTATTATTTGAAAAGATAGTTACTATACCTCTTTTGCCATAGCTGCTGTCTAAGACTCCATTGGGTTTACACCTTACTAGCTGACTTCCCAGATAACCAAAGCCGAGCAGGATATTACCACTTGGCTCCACCATGAGTGTACTGTAGAAATCCCAATGCCCATTATCGGTCAAACTTGTAATAGGGTTTCCGTTATAAAAAGAAGTATCGAGGCTACCGTTTGAATTATACCTGTACATGGATGTGTAATAAGGGTTGGGAAAAACACCCAGATTTTTATTGCCGCCAGCAAATATCATTTTACCATTGGGCTGCAGCACTACAGCTTTACAAACTTCGAAGGGTAACGGTATTGTAGCTACTCCGTTTAAGCCAAAGGTGCTGTCAATACTACCGTTATTGGTAACACCGGTAAGAGAGCGCTGGTTTACAGCAACTATTTTTCCATTGGTTTGCATAACCATTTTGATGGGAGGATATGCGAAGCCAGTATAGTTAGCTGTGGAAGTAATCTGGCTATATTGAATCATTGCTTTGCCGTTTACACCATAGGAACCGTCCACTGTGCCGTTTGAGTTGAATCGGGTAAAGGAATAAAAATTATTAAGTGATGGTGAGCTTGTGGTTGAATATCCGACTTGTAATATTTGCCCATTGGATAAAACAAAGACCGATATTGGTTGATCGTTTAAATAATTGTTCCCAAATGAAAAATTGGTAAGCACCTTTCCATTAGTACCAAAAGAATTATCTATAGATCCATTGGGCATGTACCGAGTTAAACTAAAGTCGTAGCCAGTATAGGGCGTAGGAGCATAGAATGAATCACGGTCTCTGGTAGAGCTAACCAATATTTTACCATCTGGCTGAATGGCTAAGGCAAAAGGTTGTTCATATTTTAGAACCTTATTACTTCCATTGATACCAAAAGAACTATCCAATGTACCATTGGCATTAAGCCTCGTTAGCAAATAACCACTGCTGCTGGCTACATTCGTAAACATGGATAATACCAATATCTTCTGGTCGGGCTGGATTTTAAAATCTACAGGTTGTGGAGAAGAAGGAATGGCTACCGTGCCGCCCACTCCAAATGACTGATCCAACACCCCCGGCTGCGCAAAAGCACCAGTAGCCATAAACAGCAAGCAGGTAAAAGCAAATAGTTGTGCGAAAATCTTTTTCATGCAGCGGTGTTTTTAATATTTTATAAATATAGGGTTTATGAGATACTTATTTTCCGCAGGGAGCATATTATCTCCATTTATTTTTTGCTTTTACAACTTCTCAAACTTCAATACGATCTCCCCTTTATTCCCATCACTTACTTTCAACAAATAATTGCCCTTAGGCAAGGTACTAATGTTGATGCTTTGTAAAGTGCTTCCTTCATTGGCGACAATGCTTTTTGATAAAACTATCTTGCCATCACCTGATAATACCACTACTTGCAATACAGATTTTTTTTCGCTTTCTATTTGTACTTGCAAAATGTCTTTGGTTGGGTTGGGATAAATGCTAATTGTTAATGATGAATGGTTAATGGTTAATGAGCGGATGGGGCTGTAGGTAAATTGACCATCCTTGTCAATCATTTTGAGGCGATAGTAGTTTGTGTTTCTCGTTGCTGGTTTCTCGTCAGTAAACGAATATTGGGTTTGACCGGCTTTTACCGCTCCAATTTTATTAAACGCTCTGCCATTGCCGCTTCTCTCTATTTCAAAATGACTGACGTTTTCTTCAGCAGCGGTTTTCCAATTCAACAGATTGGTGTTGTTTTCTTTTTTGGCAGTAAATGACAATAGTGTTAGGGGAAAAGCCTGCACAGCTACTTGCGTAACAGCCGAATTGGTCACCACCGGACTATTGTAATCAAAATAAATGGAGGCTTTGTTGGTGATGGCATCACCCACCACAAGACCTGTTACAGGCTTTACCTTAAATCTAACATAGCCATGGCTGGCAGGCTCATTTACATTGCTGTCGGACAGCATAATGTTCCGCATTTCAAAGGTAACTACCTTGTCTTTCACTGTTGTCTTACACGAGTGCGAAGTTGCAATCAACAGTAAGGTATTTGCCCGCAGTTTGCTGCTCAACGTGTCTGCAAGCACCACATGAATGGCCGTATCTGTTCCCGTGTTTTGAAAACGGATAACATAATCAATATAGCCATCAGCGGCCAATTGGGCAGGAGTTAGTTTGGCGGTAGCCGTTTTATCGTTCGGGTCAAAGGAACCAACAAGAATAGCGGCAGATGTGTCACTTGAAAATGCATTGCCACTGGTAACGGCACAATTGGCTGTTAACAAAGTTCCTAAAGGTGCCGTATTTTTTATGCTGAAGTAAGTGCCAAAGACATAAGAACCGCCGATAGGTAAAAGAGATGATGTGATTAGAGAAAGGGTATTACCCGTATGAACAACAGCACTGTTGGAAGCACTATTGTAAGAAAGTAATGCAGTGTCATAGTGCATTACCAATTGCACATTCGACAGGTTGGTGGTGCCGAAATTTTGATAGGATAGGTCGTATCCGAAACTGAACCCGGGTCTTGGACGTATAGTTGGTTGGAGGTAAACAACTATGCTATCCTTAACCCTGATAGGTTGCAATGCAACGTTTTGCACCACCATTGTATCATTGGTGGTAAAACCAAATGCCCGGCCAGATGGTGAAGCATTGAACAATGCCGGTGGGTTAAAAGTAATACTTACGCTACTGAGCGTATCTGGAGATACCTGGTAAAAGCCACTATTGTTGGTAAACGTAAAAGCACCATTGGAAAGACTTACTTTAAAGTTCTTTTTGCCATACTCACCCGCATCTAATATGCCATTGCTATTTAGGTCAAAAAACACTTTTCCCTGAATGACCGGAAACGCCTGACAGGCATTCGCATTGTTGGTAGCATTGCAATAAACAGATTGGAAAAGATAGCCGTTGGAGTCATAAACTGAAAGATTACTCCCTGAATTTGGTATGCATTTGATGTAGGCGTTAAGATATAAGGTTTGTAACGAAGTAGGCAGTTTAGGAAGACATTTGATTTTTGTGCCTGCTATTTTTAGTTCCTGCAAATAATTTGAAAAAGCAGGTAAAGTTGAAATATTGTTGTTACTGCAGTCAAGCGAAATTAAATAAATAGATAAATTGGGCAAGCTTGTTATTAAAGTTCCACTACAATTTAAATATTGTACCCCACTATGGTTTGTTAGTGCTGTTATTGGATTATTTGAGCAGTCAAGGAATGTTACACTAACCGGTAAAGCAGGTATTGAAGGCAGGTTAAGATTTTTACAGACTATTCGACTGGGGCCTATTCCAGTAAATGCCGGCAAGTAGTTTACGTTTATTGGATTGCTACTGCAATCAAGGTAATCCACATTTAAGGGAAATACAGGCCACGATGTAAATTTATTATTAGAAATATCAAGGCCAATAGTAGAATTGAATGCCGGAAGTGAAGTCAATAAATTTCCTGAAAAGTTTAGGGAATAATATTGGTAAATCCCCGGAGTTGTGTCGGTTCTGAGTGCAGGTATGGTTGTTAGTTTATTATTAGCACAATTAATTTCAATTAGCCGAGGCAAAGTGTCAAGTCTTGGCAAACTCGTTAATTTACCATTGCTGACATCTAAATATTGAAGTGTGGAAGGTAGTGGAGGCAGACTGGTAAATAATGACCTGGGGCAATGGAAAGAATCCAACCTGGTAAATTGAATATCAGCAGGAAGAGAGGTCAATAAAGTTTGTGATGAAATGTAAAAATTTTTTAAATTCCTTGGCATGTTGGCAATGGAGGCAACTTGATAGCTACCCTGCAAATTAATTTCTTCAATTGAATTCGGTAATGTTGGTAGGGCTGCCAATGAATCAGCATCACACACTAATTTCTTTAAGCTTTTAAAATATTTTACTCCTTCAATACTTTTGATAACTCCATTGATGTTGTTTGGAATGCTCATTTTTATCTCACTGGTAACCGCAGTGCAGGTAGTATCCATCTGCATGGCGGAATTAAAACAGGTTGGATACAGCGTCATCAGGTAACTTCGGAAATCATTATCCGGAATGGTCACGTACTGCGCCTTTGCAGCACCAAAAGATAAAAATCCAAGAATAAGCAGAAGAAATGATTTTTTTTGCATAAAACGGATTGGGTAAAATTAAGTTGTTCCCGAAAGTTAAATAAGAATAGAGTATTGAAGGTAAGTGTAAAAAGGTTTTTAGGAAAATAAAAATGTCAGGTGTAAAAACACTTCACGCCCAAACACCTCACACTTGTTTTACAGCTTTTCAAACCTCACCACACTTTCATCTTTATCACTTGAATTTACTTTCAGCAAAAAACTTCCCTTTTGCAAAGTATTAATGTTTATGCTGCGCAAAGAAGCACCTTCCGCTGCGCTGAAACTATTACTCAGCAAAACTTTGCCATCGAGAGATAAGACTTGCATTTGCAAGGTGGTTGGCTTATCACTGTCAATCTGCACTTGCAAAATGTCTTTTGCCGGATTGGGAAAGAGTGTAATTGTTAATGATGAATTGTTAATGGTTAATGAGCGGATAGGGCTGTAAGTAAATTGTCCGTCTTTATCTATCATTTTTAAACGATAATAAAACCTTACCCTAGCAATCTCCAAAAAAGATGGAGAAGAGAAAACGTCAGTAAATGAATAGCTTGTATTTCCGGCTTTTACTGTTCCGATTTTACTAAATTCCCTGCCGTTGTTGCTTCTTTCTATTTCAAATTTGTCCACGTTTATTTCATTGGTAGTTTTCCAGTTAAGCAAGACCTCACCCCGACCCTCTCCAGCGAAAAGGGAGCCTGTATTATTACGGCGGACAGAAAATGACAACAATTTCAGCGGTAACACATCGGCTACAATGGTTGTGCTTTCGGTATTGGTAATGATGGGCAAATTGTAATCAAAATAAATAGCTGCGGTGTTTTTGATTATATTACCAACCACCAAATTTGACTTTGGTTTTATAATAAAGCTTAGGTAGCCGTGGCTGAACGGTTCGTTCTTGTTGCTGTCCACCAACATGATATTACCAAATGTCCATAAGCACCGGGAACCATCGGTAATATTGAGCTGAAAATTGTGGCTGGCATCAATTATTCTAAAAGTACTCCAATCAAGTTTTGTATCCAGCGTATCTCTGATGTACACATTAAAGGCCGTATCATTTCCTGTGTTTTGAAAGCGGATAGTGTATTGCAAATATTCGCCGCTTGTCACTTGGCTCGCCGTAATTTTTCCGGCATGAATCTCTGTCTTTTCATTTGGGTCGTAACTACCTCTCGTTATTTCTACTAGTCGAGCTGTATCATTTTCAGGTACAAGGTCGTTGATTAACGAGTCTATCGTTACCACAGAAATTAATGTATCTCCGATGTTTACGGTTGGTGAAGCTTTTACCGTGAGATAAAGTTGAATACCGATGGTGTCTAAAGGCTTAAGGTTCGCAAATGCCCAGCGCAGGGTGTCACCTTTTACGGTGTTTGCAGCAGGAAAGGCTGCATTAAAGTTTAGCTTTTTGCTTTTAATGAGTTGTATGGTATCACGGGTAATGGTATCGGTACCATTGTTTCGTACAAATATTTTGTACCGATGTGGGAAGCCTGGCCTTGCAATACCCAAAGAAATCAAATGCACTTCTACATCTCGTTTACCTGCAATGGGCTGCACTGCAAACGCTACGCTGTCGTAATTGAAATAGTTGTTGTGTGCTGTTGCCAAATTTGCCGGCACCACATTGAAGTAAGGATGATAAGGGCGTACTGTAGTAACATAACTGCCTGTGTCTGTCTCAACAGCATATCGTCCATTGGTTGCCATGCTTATGGTATCAACACCGGGCTTAACAGTCATCATGTCTGCCTGCGAAAAATAAGGCTCGGATGCTTCTTTAGTGCCATTCAGGTTGTTGTCGAAAAATGCCGTTGCATAAATGCTGTTGTAATAAGTAAGACCTACACCCTGGTAGCGAACCAATGCTATTTTATTTTTGCCATTTTGCACTGAAAAGCCTGCCATCAACAATTTGCCATCGGGCTGTAAGGCAGCACAATAGGCTTCATCATTTAACCCGGCAAAGTCAGTATACACTACGCCCTTCCTGCCAAATGTGCTATCGAGACTGCCGTCACTGTTGTATTTCAGCAAAGCAAAATTTCCATTTACAGGAGGTACATAAGAAAAGCCTTTGTCTTTACTAGCGGCTACCAATAGCTTACCATCCGGACGAGCAATAACACGATAACCCTGATCAATGCCGCCGAGACTGAAGACCTGACCATTGGTGCCAAAGGTGCTATCAATAACACCATCTGATTTAAAACGTGCTATTGCCACTTGCGTGTTATTGAACCCCAGGTTGCTACGCCGGCCGATGAGTATCATTTTGCCATCGGCTTGCAGGGTAAGCGAATTTATTTTACCGTAGGCGAAAAGGGTAACAGCCCTTCCATTGGTACCAAAGCTGCTGTCAGGCTGGCCGCTGACCTGGAAACGTACAATACACATGCTGTCTGTATTGGGTATATACCCACCTGCCACTATCTTTCCATCAGGCTGCAGTTCCAGCCTTGCAACTATCATGGGGGTTTCAATACCAGCTATTCCGTTTACCCCAAACGTGGAGTCAACTTTGCCATTGACCTCGAACTGCACCACCTGGGTTTTGGTTGCACCATTTACGTTGCCTGCGGCTATTATTTTGCCATTGGGCTTGATGGCCATCGTATAGAAATAGTCGTTTGAGGTACTTTGGTTACTATTA
>JANPHE010000299.1:0-23928 GCA_031424295.1 Segetibacter sp.
TGAGGAAACCATCAGTCCCATCATGAGACCGATTGCCGGGCGGTTTTCAAACCTGGTCCAGGTGATGAGACGCTCCACCACGTACAGCAAGTCCGAGCCCGAAACAAAATAGCCAACAGAAAAAGTAGAAAGCATGGTAAACAATAAACACCCAACTAAAATCACCATCCAAATTTCCTGTTTCTTTTTCATAATTAGTTGGTAGTAATTTAAAGTTTTAATAACCAATGATTTTATTATTTTCAACTCTTTTTCCGCTGTGGTTGGTTCTTCCCAGCTCGTTTAATTTTAGTAAAGCTAACTTAAATGCCTTATGTGTTGCAGGTCTGCGACTGGTACATTCCATCATACTTGCCTGTCACAGACCTACTTATCATGTATAATTTAAGAGCCCTTCGGAACTCTTAAACTAGCAGGGGAGGAAGCTATTGAATTAGTAATAGAAGCGAAAGACGACAACGATGATCTTTTTAAGAATGAAGTTGCTGATTTACTATATCATTTTTTAATTTTGCTAAGAGCAAAAAATCTAAAACTTGACCAAATAGAATAAGTATTGTCCTTGCGATCTAATGGGCTGACTGGTAAATAAGAATTTGGAAGTAATAACCAACAAATACCCATTTGGTAAAATACTACTCCCTAAAATCATTAAAAATCTCGTAAAAAAGTCAAAAAGGTTTTGAGTGAAACCAAATTTAGCAGATAAAAATAATTTCTCTCCATACTTGGCGATGTTTACAGCTAACATTTAGGTAAAAAACAGCGCTCTTATTTTTAAATTTTTTATTTTATAAAATGTATTTAGCAATTCTAAAAATAAGTGGGGAAGATTTGTTTAGTATTCCCCATTTATTCGAATAATTGTACGCAAAACTGCTTCTAGGTACTGTACATTACAGCATAAATCCAGCGGCATGATAGTTGTCTATTTAGTATTGCTTATCATTCCTTTATCGCTAATGCTCTTTTCAAATAAATGCACTTTCTCGATATCGGAAGTTTTAATATTCTAAAAATGAAACTATTTATAAAATCAATGGTCAGCCATCGCTGCAAATTGATGGTAGAACATGAACTAAGTAAACTGGGATTGCACCCAGTTACCATAGATCTTGGCATTGTAGAACTAATGGAAGATATTAATGATGAACAATGGCATCAACTCAATTTAAATTTAATACAATCTGGTCTGCAGCTACAGGTTGACAAAAGAAGTATTCTTACAGAAAAGATAAAGAATATCATCATTAAAATGATTCATTCCCCTGAGGGTTTGCCAGTTACAAAATACTCTTTCCACATCAGCGATCAGTTAAACCACCCTTATACATATCTGGCAAATGTTTTTTCTGAGCAGAATGGAGTATCTATCCGACAGTTTATTATCAATCATAAAATAGAGCGAGTAAAGGAATTAATACAACTAGGTGAATTAAACCTTACTGAAATTTCTGACAAGCTGCACTATAGTAGTGTTTCCCACCTTTCTAACCAATTTAGAAAAACAACAGGTATTTCTCCATCATTGTTTAAACAACACAACAATATAAGAAGCTGCAACCTCGAAGATGTGTGAATGATGCAACCTTTTAGCCGAAAAGTATAACATTGTTCCACTAAAGCTTTATAAACTTTGCATAATGCAAATTCATGTACAATTAAGATTTAAAAATATGAAAAAAACTTTACTCGCCATATCCTTAGGATTTTTACTGGCTGTTCCTTTTTATAATTTTGCCCAGGCACCCAATCTCGGCACCGCTGCCAACTTTGTCTTGTTTACTTCTACAGGAGCAGTTACAAATACAGGCAAAACCATCCTTACGGGCAATGTAGGAACTAATAGCGGATCCAATACAGGCTTTGGGAATGTAAACGGAGTGATGCACACCAGCAACGGAGTAACTGCTACAGCCAAAGCAGACCTGCTAACAGCTTATAACCAATTAAATACGACCACTGCTACATCAGCTCATTCGCCATTATTGGGAAACGGAGATACCTTGAAAGCTGGTGTTTATGCCATATCAGCACCCACTACGCTCAATCTTAATCTTATATTGGATGCAGAAGGAAATCCCAATGCGGTTTTCATTTTTAAACTAGGTGCCACCCTTTCTACCAATGCAGCTTCGGGAATTGTTTTGATCAATGGGGCGAAATCATGCATGGTGTTTTGGAAAGTGGAAGGCCTTGTAAGTATGGCTACCAAAACTTCTATGGTAGGAACAGTAATAGCCAACAATGCCGCTATCAATATGAGTACAGGTGCTACCTTGGAAGGTAGAGCTTTGTCCACTACAGGTGCCATAAGTGTCAACGGTATTACTGCCAATACCCCTATCGGTTGCGGAAGCCCTATACTAACTGGTCCTGTAGCTCCCAATATGGGTTCTTCCATTTGTTACGCTTTGTTTTCGGGCAATGGTTCATTGACTAACAGCGGCATTTCACAAGTAACTGGTGATGTCGGCACCAATGTAGGGCTGACTATAGGTTTTAATCCCCTTTTTGTAAATGGCATGATACATCCCATTCCCGATGGATCAACAGCTGCATGTGCTGCCGACCTACTCAATGTGTATACTTATCTCAACACTTTGCCTTATGATATTGAGTTGCTGTATCCTGCACAGTTTGGGCAAAGTCTTGTACTCACACCACACACTTATCTTATGAATGCAGCAACTACCCTTACTGATACCATCATTTTAGATGCATTGGGAAAAGGGAACGCCGTATTTCTAATAAAAATAAACGGGGCACTTACAACCACCACATTTGCCAAAGTAAAGCTGATTAATGGTGCAAAAGCAGTAAATGTATTCTGGCTGATAAAAGGTGCTGTTAACATTAATAACTTTTCAGAAATAGCAGGTACCATAATCTGCAACAATGGCGCTATTGATCTTAAAACCGGGACAAAATTAAATGGAAGGGCGTTTACTACCAATGGCGCATTAAGTACAGCTGCGCTTAATGCAACCATGACAGCCGGATGCAATCTTATGCCGTTAACTTGGTTATATTTCCGAGGCAGATCTTTAGACAATAAAGTATTATTAGAGTGGGCAACCACAAATAACATCAACAATAAAAGTTTTATAGTAGAGCATTCTAATGATGGCAAAGTGTTTATGGCAATAAATGAGCAAGCTGCAGCAAGTAATGGTGAAGCTGTTTTACATTTTACTGATGCATATCCTGAGAAAGTCAATTACTATCGGATAAAGCAGGTTGATAACGACGGCCGCTTTAGTTATTCTGTAGTGATTGGTGTCAACCTTGCTGATAATCGCAACAATTCCTTTTCAATATATCCTAACCCGGTAGGTACTGTAGTTAACTTAAGTATTAGTTCAATTGAAAAACAAACAGCACAAATAATAATTGCCGATGTATCAGGAAAAGTGATTTACACAAAAGCAATCCGCTTAGAAAAAGGCAATGAATTTATTCAAATCAATAACCTTACGCTTAATAGAGGTACTTATCTGACCTCCATAGTGTTTAACGGGAGTAAAATGACAGGAAAGTTGATTAAACAATAAAGATTTATTAAGCATCTTACTATTAAAAGTCATTTCGGTGGCTTTTTTTATTTAAAAATGTCACTAACTTTGAAATATATATATAAGACGAGATGACAATCATTTTCATATTTTTAAATAAAAACTTAATGTAAATATTGAATCTAATTATAAAAAACAATTAAAATGAAAAATGTAGTTTTTCTTCCTCTACTTGTTGTCTTAATAATGTCTTGTACAACAACCGCATCTCAAAAGTATAGAACAGCCTCAGATACTACTCAATTAAATGTTGACAGATTAGAGGTGATCAACAACATTGCTGAACTTACCTCTAAATTGACCATTGCTAAAAACAATTTACAGATCTATCTTAAAAAAGCTAATGACGCTTCAGAAAAAGCTAGAACTTCAGCTATACAAAGTAGTATCCAATCAACAGAAGCTACAAATGGGAACTTAAGTGATGCAAAAAGTGCAAAGAAAAAAGCAGACCGCGCATACGAAGATGCACAAGATTCAAAGTCTGCTAACAACAAACTAAAAAATCAAGATAAAAAAATAGCGGAATATAACCATGACTTGGAGGAAAAGCAAAAAAAATTACAAGAGCTCGATCGTATTCTTGCTACTATAAGAGATATTAAACAGCAATAAAATTATGTACTGAAGTTAATGCCTCAAAGCACAATACTCAAGCTATAGAATTCCGGCATTGAATGCCTCTAGAAATATTTTCATTCGTTTGCACGCATATTATCATCAGCTTAAATTTATTTCATAACAAATTAACATCCTAACAGCCACTTGCAAAGCTTTAAAGTAGTTTTACCATTTGATAAACTTTAAGACTTATAAAGCGCTTCGGCATTAATTTAAAAAATGTTAATAAAATAGTTGTTCAAAAAAAGTAGGTACTTGTAATTAGAAAAATAGGGCGGGAAGAAATTTATTGAATTATTTGAAGAATACTTCCAATTCACTATTTAGCATTAATATGCTTTAGGGCAATCAAAAAAATAAGTAGTTCGTAACTGCAAAATCATCCAAAAACACAACAAATAAAACAGCCAAAACACTTATCCTATTTCAAAAATAGATGCAATTACACAAAATAGTCAACTCAACCTATTAAAAGAAATATTTTCGATCGGCGAAATTAATTAAGCTGTAATGCGTCAGCCATAATCAAAAATTAGAACTGAAAAATGACCTTTAAAACAAATAACCTCCTTTTAGTTTAATGCCGATGTTCGATTTTTTAATGATTTTGCATGATGAGTTGTAAAAGTATAAGCCCACCAAACAAGTACAATTTGTAGAGGTAATCTTAAAATACTAATCCATAGTTGGGTAATCTGATCATGGTAATAGTTAACCATCATTTGAATATTTGCCGGAAAAACGGCGACCAGCAATAAAATAATGCCCTATACGGCGAAACTCCTCGTTTTAATTGGCAACAAAAGCGATGATAACAATATTTAGCAAATGCCGCATACTAAAATCACTAATTCATGTAACCCATCCAAGTAGTCATAATTGCTAAATAGAATTCTTTATGCAAGAAATGGTTTATCCCAGCAACTAAATAATGTAACGTCATTACATAAAAAGAAAATTTTATCATGCTATTTATTTACGTTGGAGATAGGCTATTAAAACTGCTTCCCGATTTTTAAAAAAGGTAACATTTTTTTGTGCGGTTTTTATCTCCTAAAAAGCACATCCCATTTAAAAAATCACCAACAACAATTCACGACACAAAAGACCATTTTTATGTAAACCCACTCTTGTTTATCAAGAGGGTTTAATAGCCTATAAAAAGTTAATTTTACACATTGCTTCAAAATATGCATACGTCTTACTTTCCAAAAACGCATCCAACAAACTTCTAAAAAACTAAATAAAATAGTATAACTACTTTTAAGAAAAATTAAAATTGAATTTTCTATTAACTATTCCCAGAAAATGATCAATCTATATTATGATTACCTATTTATATTAATACATAACACTTACATCATAACTATTCCGAAATATATTGAAGAAAAGATAAACTGTTCATTTCTCAAAGCAGCAAAATTCTGCTAATTTGTATCTTTCTATCACCACTATTTCATTATATTTAATTATAATTTATTGGGTAAAATACAAGTTATGATCGTTGTTTAGCGTTAAGTCCTTAGCCTGAATTTGCAAACTATGTCAATAAAATTAACTTCTAAAAGTAAATTTCATTTTTATGGATAACCTAAATAGGATATTTTTGAAAGGTTTATCTTCCAAAACATCATTTTATTGCAAAGACTGCTACGCTTTATTTTCTTATTTTACTTATTCGTAACCATTATTCATGAATTGTAAATATATATCTGTTATCATTTTAGGTGTTTTAATTGCCAGTTCCGTTAATGCTCAATTTAGAAAATACTCCAATGAGTTTTTAAACATTGGTGCCGGCGCTCGTGGTTTGGCCATGGGTGGTGCACAGGTAGCTTCCGTAAAAGACGGCACCTCGGGTTACTGGAATCCCGCAGGCCTAACCGAAGTGAAAAAATATCCTTCTATCTATTTCATGCACGCAGATTATTTTGCTGGCATTGGTAAATATGACTATGCTAGTATCGCATTGCCACTTAGCGATCAAAAAAGGGTGCTTGGTTTGTCCATCGTGCGTTTTGCGGTAGATGATATTCCCAATACACTATTTCTTGTAGAGCCCGATGGCTCTGTCAACTACAACAACATCCGCACTTTCTCATCGGCAGATTATGCATTCCTTTTTTCATATGCACAAAAGCTAAAAGATGAAAAGGATAAAAAACTAAGCATAGGTGGAAATATTAAAATTATTCATCGCAAAGTGGGGAGCTTTGCATCTGCATGGGGCTTTGGAGTAGATGCAGGGGTAAAATATGAAATCAATAAATGGAAACTTGGACTTACTGCCCGTGACATTTCAACTACATTTAATGCCTGGTCATTTACGTTCACAGAAAGGGAAAAAGAAGTGCTTTACTTGACCAATAACGACATACCTGTAAAGTCAACAGAAATGACAGCTCCAAGACTAATTGCCGGTGGTGCCAGGACATTTAAATTAAGCAATAAATTTGACCTGACTGCCGAAGCCAATCTTGATTTCACATTTGACGGACAAAGAAATACGGTGATCAGTTCCAATTCTATTAATATAGACCCAAGAATTGGTTTAGAAGCCTCTTATCAAAACAACCTCTTTTTCCGTGCCGGAATTTCAAACTTCCAAAAAGCATTGGCTGATGGTGACACCCTAAATCAAAAGAAGGTATGGATATATCAACCAGCACTCGGTGCAGGATTTAAAATAAAAAATGTAATGATTGATTATGCTTTTACCAATCTGGCCAATCAATCCAACCCTTTATATACACACGTTTTCTCTATTAGAGTTGACCTTAGAAAAAATGATGAAAAATAGTTGTTATTAGTAACTGAAGAAACCATGAAAAAAATTATTACAGTAGTTGTGTTCATAATGATGTCAACCTGTTTATTTGCCCAAAGCTATTTAAACGAGTGGATCGATTTCAACAAAACATATTACAAGATCAAAGTAGGAACTACCGGCCTGTATAGAATAAATGTTCCTCAATTGGCTAACATAGGCTTGGATGTAACTCCTGCACAACACTTTCAACTTTGGAGAAACGGAAAAGAAGTTCCTATATATACCAGTAGTGCAACCGGATCATTAGGTGCTGGCGGATATATAGAATTTTGGGGAGAGAAAAACGATGGTGTACCTGATAAGGACCTCTATAGAAGACCGGAATATCAATTGACAGATAAAGAAAGCATATTAACTGATACTGCTGCATTTTTTCTTACAGTAAACACGACCGGCACTAACCTTAGGTTTGCAGCTACTGCTAATAATGTTGCAGGAAATACCCTACCACCAGAACCATTTTTCATGCACAAAGCGAGGGTAGATTTTAAATATCGCCTTCATCGCGGAAGAGCATTGGTAGCAGGAAGCGAATATGTTTATTCAAGTTCTTATGATGTAGGCGAAATGTGGAGCACTTGGGATTTATATCCCGGCACTCCTGAGACCAGAACGTTCAATAATTTATTTGTTGCGACATCAGGACCCGCTGCCAGTTTAAAAGCTTCTATTATTGGAAGCGCTCCTAACTACAGACAGTATAATGTATTGGTAAATAATACAGTCATTATCGACTCCGCACTCAGCCAGTTTGATGCAGTTATAAATTCTAAAAATAACATCAATCTTTCTCTGCTTTCATCCAATTCGGCAGACATAAAAATTGTCAACAAAAGTGTCAACCCCAATGACCGCATCGTTTGTGGCTTTGTAGAATTGACTTACCCAAGACAATTCAATTTTGGAAATGACAGTGTATTCTCTTTTTCAATGCCTAGTACTGCTACTAAAGAATACCTTGAAATAACAAACTTTAATGCAGGTAGTTCTACGCCTGTTTTGTATGATATCACCAATCAAAGAAGATATGTAGCAGATGTTTCAGGTAGCACTTACAGATTTGTATTACTTCCTTCTGCAGAACAGGTAAATTTTGTATTGGTAAATCAGGCGCCTACCTTCATAAATGCAGTTACACAACTTCAGCAAAGAACATTTATAAACTATGTCTTGCCTGCAAATCAAAGTGACTACGTTATCATCACCCACAGTACATTAAGGCAACCCTATCAGGGTATCGATCAGGTAAGTGCTTATATGGCCTACAGAAATTCATTAAACGGAGGCAGTTACAATGCTAAAGCATACGATATAGATCAGTTAGTAGACCAGTTTGGATTTGGAATAAAGAAGAACCCATTAAGCGTTAAAAATTTCCTCCGCTTTGCCAGATCCAAATTTTCTACAGTGCCAAAATTTGCCTTTATTATTGGTAAAGGAATGACTTATTCAGAATACAGAGAAAACCAAACTACGGCCTATGCAGAACGCCTAAATCTAATTCCTACATGGGGCTATCCGGCGTCCGACGTCATTTTAGGATCGGATAATTTAGACCCTGTAATGAATACGTTGATAAGCCGATTGTCGGTCGTTTATCCAAAGGAGATTGCAGAATACTTAGATAAAGTGAAGCAATATGAACAACAACAACAATCAACAGCACAGACCATAGAAAACAAAAGCTGGATGAAAAATATAATTCATGTAGTAGGATCGAATGACTTGGCTCTTGGCAAGGCACTTGAAAACTACATGAAAAACTACCAGCGGATAATTGAGGATACCATGTATGGTGGCAATGTTGTCACCTTCAGCAAAACCAGTACAGGTCCCGTAACACCAATAGTAAGTGTATTGATGAATAATATGTTTGAAAGAGGGTTTGGTTTATTAACCTATTTTGGACACTCCTCTGCTTCATCATTAGATTACAATCTTGACAATCCGGTAAATTACAATAATACGGGCAAATACCCTATGTTCCTCGTATCAGGATGCAATGCAGGTAACCTTTACTCTTATGATACTGCAAGGTTTGCTGGCATCGAAACTTTGTCAGAAACCTGGGTATTGGCAAAAGACAAAGGATCTATAGGATTTATTGCAAGTACGCACTTTGGTATTGACACCTACCTTGATTACTACAATAGGGCTTTCTACAAATCAATTGCTACAACGGGCTATGGTAAAAGTGTTAGCTTCAACATTAGCGAAACCATCAACACGATGAATGCAACATTTGGAACGATCAATATGGGGGGTCGCCTGCACTCAGAAGAAACAAGCCTACACGGTGATCCAGCCATAAAAATAAATTTCTTCCCTCAGACTGATTTTGTAATGGAAGAACCCAAAATAGTAATTAATCCAAACATTGTTTCGGTAGCAGACAACAGCTTCAATGTGAAAGCGTATATCTATAACATAGGTAAAGCCATTGGAGATTCTTTGAATGTTCAGATTAAACATCTTTTTCCTAATGGGAGTGATAGCGTTATTTTCAATAAAAAAATTAAAGCTGTCCGCAATGTTGATTCCGTTTCTATAGATGTCCCTATTGTTGCCAATAGAGATAAAGGAGAAAATAAGATCACTGTTTCAGTTGATACAGATGATTCTTATGTAGAGTTAAGCGAGACTAACAATGCTGCTACTAAGTCATTCATTATTTTCGAAGATGAGTTAACGCCGGTATACCCATATAAATATGCAATAGTAAACAAGGCCTCCATAAAACTAGCTGCCAGTACTGCAAATCCAATTTTGCCGAACAAACAGTATTTGATGGAAATGGATACTACGTCCCTATTCAACTCCCCTTTCAAAATAAATAGAAGTATTGTTGCCGGAGGAGGTTTAATTGAATTTGATCCGGGGATCACATTACAGGATAGTACTGTATATTATTGGAGAGTAGCGCCGGCAACTTCAGGAGATTTAAGGTGGAACAATTCCTCGTTTGTTTATCTCGCTGGCACAAACCTTGGATACAATCAATCACACCTATATCAACATACAGAATCTACAACTTCAGATATATACATGGACAGTGCTTCACGTACATGGAAGTTTGTTGAGAAACCAAATACCATCACCATTATCAATTCAATTTACCCTACAAGTGGAACAGAAGACAATCAGTTTAGTACGGCCATCAATGGCGATATAGTAGCAGCAAGTGCATGCCTGGGCAGTTCAGTAGTTTTCAACGTGTTTGAACCTATGACCTTAAAGCCAATGTATAACCAACCTATTCCTTCAACTACTATTGTAGGTCCACTTGGCGGATTTCTGGGCAGCGCAATTGTATGTGGCGCCAAAAGAGAATTTAATTTTGAATTCTCCTATCTGGATAGTGTTGGAAGAAGAAGAATGCGCGATTTCATGGATTGGATACCTTCAGGCTATTATGTAACTATGCGCCTGGTACTTGACCAACCGTATGCCACACTTCCCTATGCAAATGACTGGAAGAATGACAGAAACAAATACGGAACGGGCAACACCGCTTATGATAGATTTATTGCTGCAGGGTTTACCGATTTCGATACCTATACATTTCCAAGAACGTGGGCTTTTGTTTATAGAAAAAACAATACCTCATTTCAGCCTAAGTCTGAAATGAGTAATGGACTGAATGACAGAATAGCCTTGAATGCAACAGCGGAAATTCCTGTTAATGTTGGCACCATAACCTCTCCTGCATTTGGCCCTGCTAAAGCATGGAAGCAGGTGAAATGGAGAGGACGCAGTATTGAAACAAATGCTAAAGACGTTTACCCTGTTTATGTGATTGGGATCAAAACTACCGGTCTATCTGATACCCTATTTGTACTAAGTCCTACTCAACAGGATTTTAATATTAGCAGCATAAGCGCTACGCAATATCCTTTCATAAAACTCGGAATGAAAAACCAGGACATGGATTCATTGGCATTGACACCATATCAACTAAGATATTGGAGAGTTTTATATGATCCTACACCTGAGGGAGCACTTGCTCCAAACCTTGCGTTCAACATCAAAGATACTTTAGAAGTAGCCGAAAAAATGGACTTCAAAATTGCATTTAAGAATATAAGTGATGCGCCATTTGCTGATAGTATAAAAGTTAATTTGGTATTAATTGACCAGAGTAATGTTTCAACACCATTACCCGTAAAGAGTTTAAAAAAGTTGCAACCCGGAGATACTGCTAACATTAGTTATGATATAGATACTAAAGCACTTGCTGGAAGCAATAGCATTTTTGTTGACGTTAATCCAGGCTACGCCCAACCTGAGCAATACAGGTTTAACAATGTAATGTTCAAAAATTTCTTTGTAAAGGCTGATACCTACAATCCATTAATGGATGTCACTTTTGATGGTGTCCATATCCTAAACGGAGATATCGTTTCTGCAAAACCAAAGATCATCATTAAACTAAAAGACGAATCCAAATTTCTTGCTTTGGATGACACGACGTTAGCTACAGTTTTTGTAAGATATCCCGGAAATAACGGTCCGTTGCTTCGCTTTGCATACAATACGGATACACTTAAATTTATTCCTGCTGATGTTACGAGTGGAAAGAATGAGGCGACCATTGAATTTACACCTGCATTTTTAGCTGACAGTGATGGCGATTTTTATGAGCTGATCGTAAAAGGAAAAGATAAGAGCGGCAACAATGCTGGCAATCTGGAATACCGTGTAAGGTTCCAGATTTACAACAAGCCGATGATCTCAAACATGTTCAATTACCCAAATCCTTTTACTACATCAACGGCGTTTGTATTTACCGTCACAGGCTCAGAAGTTCCACAAAATCTAAGAATACAGATTATGACCATTACCGGTAAAATTGTTAGGGACATTACAAAACAAGAACTTGGGCCATTGCACATTGGTAGAAACATTACAGAATATAAATGGGATGGAACAGATCAATATGGGCAGAAAGTGGCAAACGGCATTTATCTCTACCGTGTACTTACTAATCTGAATGGCGCATCACTGGAGAAGTTTAAAACCATTGATTCTAATGGAGATAGAGTGGATACAGATAAATATTTCAACAAAGGATATGGAAAAATGTATTTAATGCGCTAAATGGAAAAAGAAATGAATGAAATGGGTATTGGCAGCCGGGTAATCAATTATCTTGTAGATACCATTTTTGTATATTTGATTGGCTACGGATTTTATAAATGGCACCAATTTTATGTTCAATTTTGGTCGTACAAATATGTGCCATTTTACTTTTTCTTTTTTGGAAGCATGTTCGCCTATTACTTCATTTTTGAAACATTAACAGGAAGAACTATAGGGAAAATGGTGACTTTTACCAGAGTAAGGACGCTTCAAAATAAAAGGCCAAATGTGCCTCAGACATTAATTAGATCACTGTTGCGTCTTACAATCATTGATCCATTTTTTATACCATGGCTCGATCGTCCGCTTCATGATGCATTAAGTAAAACCAGAGTAGTGGAAATAACCAAATAGCAGTGTTAATCTAATCTTTTCTTATATTGATTTTTGTTCTCAACAAAGCCCATCCTTTTTAGAAAAGAAGCATGTTTTTGATTTTGAATTGCTGTATAAACGATCTCTTTAACCCCTTTTGAAGTAAGATATTTTTTCTCCTTTTCAAAAATGTAAGTGCCAACTTTGTAATCCCGATACTTAGGAACCGTATAATTGAACTTTACCACCGCCAACCCATCGGGTTGCAACGAAGCGACAAATACATTTGCGATGACCATATCCCGCAACACTACAAACTGAATATCATTTTCTTCCTGACCAGGCTCGTAATCGGGAAAATAGAACTTAATATCCTTGTAATAAAACTTGAAGAACTTCTGAAGCAATTGACCCCCATCTTTAAATTCTATCATGTCAAAATCTTCCTCTGTCTGGTAAATTTTTATTAAGTAATATCCATTAATCAATAGTAAAGTGGTGTTCGTAAGTATGATCGGAAATGCGTTGATCAGTACACCGTATATTATAAAGAAAATACAGCCAAATGTATTGAGCCACCGAAATTTTAGATCGTTCGTTACTAGCAACGAAATGGCCAACAGTGCAGAGGCTATATAACCAACTATTTGTATTAAATACTCCATATAAAAAATAAGTTGGTAAAAGTAATTCTTTAATTTATTTACCACTGTCTTCTAAAAAATCTTCCAAAACCATCCACATTTTTCAATAAACAGATCATTTGAAAAAGAAAAAGTGCAACTGCAAATTCTGGTGGACATTGGTCCGCATGGGGGTCTCCTGAAAGGGAATCTGGGCAGTTTTAGAAGATGCTATTTTTCTATTAGCAGATCATTCACACAAAAAAAGTGCACCAGCAAATACTGGTACACTCATATGTTATAATGAATTTTGCTAAAGAAATTTCTACTACTCAATGCTCATTATACGCACCTTACTATCAACCAAAGCTACTTTACCATTCACTATTTTGTAATCATCCATAACTTGAGCAGAATCTACTTTTCCTGTTCTATCAGTTACGACTTCTGTGTACCACAAAGAAACCCATTCTTCTTTCCTATTTTTACTTTTTACAGATTCGTAGTCATTCATTTCAATTTCAACGTTTAATCTTGCATCTCTTAGCCCTTTCAAATACTTCACAAATTCTTTCTTTGAACCTTTGTAATTCATCATAGCAGAGGAAAATTGAATAGAATCAGCCAAATAGTCATTAATACTTACAAAATCCTTTGCTTCATAGCATTTCAAAACATTCATAGCTATGGGGATATTCTTATCATCACCAATTTCCCAATCTGGAATACGGGTTAACGTATAAGGAAGCTCGAGTTTTTTACCTTCACTTCTTAATGTAATAGCCGAAGCATCAACAGGTTTTTTTTCTTCTTCCTTGCATGCACCAAAAAGAAGTCCAACAGTAAATAGACAAACCGTAAAAAATTTCATATGATTAAATATTTTTATTGTAGAATAAAAGTACTAAAGAAACGTTAACGACTAACTTTTTACTCAACTTTATTTTCATTTCTTTAGTAATAATCCTATTTTCTGCTTGCAAGTTTTTAGTTTTGGCCCATGTGGTATATATGTTTGAAAGAATGGAAACAGTTTTTCAGCAGCCTGACAGGCTATCTTGCAATTATATTATTTCTATTGCTAATGGGCTTGTTTCTGTTTGTTTTTCCCGACTCAAGCTTGCTTGATTTTGGTTACGCATCTTTAGATAATTATTTTTCATTTGCCCCCTTTATTCTATTATTTCTCGTTCCCACCACCACTATGCGAAGCATGGCTGATGAATATAAAAGTGGCACCTTCGAAATATTAAAAACATTGCCAATAAAGCCGTCAAGCATTGTTTGGGGCAAATATTTTGGTTGCTTATTAGTAGTATTTATTGCTCTGCTTCCAACCATCATTTATGCAGTTAGTATTCAAATGTTAAGTTCAAAAGGCGGCTTGGATGTAGGTGCTATTGCAGGAAGTTATTTAGGCCTTTTACTGTTGGCTGCTGTATATACTGGCGTAGGTATTTGTAGCAGTAGTTTTACAAATAATACAGTAGTTGCATTCATCATTGCAGCCTTCCTGTCTTTCCTTCTTTATAGTGGGTTTACAGCTATTAGTAAACTTCCATTATTTGCATCCGGTGCCGACTATTATATAAGCATGTTGGGTATAGATTTTCATTATAGAAGTATCAGCCGTGGCATGATAGACACTCGTGATGTGGTTTACTTTTTTGCATTGATCGTATTGTTTTTAATGATCACGCAGCGGAATGTTGTTAGAAAATAATTGAAGTTTATACACAAGAACTGAAGTTTAATTTTGATTAGAAAAGAACTTTATGATAATGCGAAATTGAATTTAATAAGCATAGAAAATTAACGATAACCGTGTTTGAAAATATTTTAAAAAACAGATTTTGGGGGCTTTGGTTGATTGGCCTATTTGTGGCAGTCATCTATTTGGCATCTATATTTCATACCAGAATTGACCTTACAGAAGAAAAAAGATTTACACTATCCAAATCTACCAAACGAGTACTTTCAAAATTGGATGAGCCTTTGCAGTTAGATGTTTACCTGACAGGTGATTTGAGTGCAGGATTTAAACGATTGAGTATTGCTAGTGAAGAATTGCTCAACGAGTTTAAAGAAAGAGGAAATAACAACCTGAAGTTCAGATTTATCAAGCCACTTGAAAACTTAAACGACAGCATGAAAATGGCCATGCAGGATAGCCTTTCAAGCATGGGAATTAAGGCATTTACCAGTCAGGTAACAGCAAAGGAAGGAGAAGAACAAACCCAACGAGTAATTTTTCCATGGGCAGTTGCCATGTATGGCAATATGAAAATTCCGATTGACCTGATGAGCGGTAAAAGCGGAATGGATGAAGAGAGTTCCCTTAATTATAGCGAAGCGTTATTGGAATTCAAATTCGCAGACGCCATTGATAAATTGACCAGAAAAGCAGTTCCAATAGTTGCTTATGCCGCTGGCAACGGAGAAATATTGCCGCCAAATGAAACCATCAAAGATTTATTCGTAAACCTCAGCAAAAATTATCGATTTGGCGTCATTGACCTAAACAATGGAACCCTAAATGCAGATACCATTAGTACATTGATTATTGCTAAACCACGAACAAAATTTTCTGAAACTGAAAAACTAAAAATTGACCAGTTTGTGATGAATGGAGGCAATGTTGTTTGGTTTATTGACAAATTATATGCAGAAATAGATAGCCTGTTTAGGTCACAGGCAGATTTTGTAGCCTTCGATAAAAACCTTGAAATTGATGACCTTCTTTTCAAATATGGCGTCAGAGTAAATGGAGATCTACTGCAAGACTTGAAATGTGCTAAACAGCCTATCATTGTAGGACAACAGGGTAATCAACCACAGATTCAAAGATTGCCTTTTCCTTACTATCCACTTTTAAGCTCACCCTCCAATCACCCTATTTCAAAAAATCTCGATGATGTATTGAGCATCTTTCCCGGTACAATTGACACAGTCAGCGCCCCAGGAATTAAGAAAACAATTCTATTAGCAAGCGATACAAATAGCCGCACCTTAAGTACGCCTGCATTGGTCACTTTACAATCAATAAAAACTGAGGAAGATTTCAAATATTTCAACAAGAGTTATTTACCAGTAGCTGTGTTATTAGAAGGCAAGTTTCATTCGCTCTATGCAAACAGAATGACTCAGCAATTGCAGGATACTTTTTCATTGTTTTCTAAAAAGCCATTTTTACAAGATGCATCAAAAGCTTCTAAACAAATAGTTGTTAGCGATGGAGATATTGTTACAAATGTAGTTACCAAAACAGAAGGTGCTTTGCCAATGGGCATGCAACAATATGAAAATTATCAGTTCGCAAATAGGGAGTTCGTATTGAATACAATAGATTACCTGGCAAATCCGGAAGGTGTATTAGGTGCCAGAAATAAAAGCATTACCCTTCGTTTATTAAACAAAGAAAAAATAGCAACAGAAAAAACAAAATGGCAGTTGATCAATATAGCATTACCAATTTTACTCGTAATGCTTTTTGGATGGATTTATCAGGAGCGCAGGAAAAAATTATTTACGGCATAAGATAGAACAAAAAGAAATAATTCTCCAATACATTCCTCAACACTTTTGTTGACTAACCAACAACTGTCGTATTTGATGTATTGTACCTATTTTTACAGACAACAACTATTAAATGAATTCTATTTATTGGACTTTTGGAATAGCCCTTCTTGTTGCAATCATTATTGATCTTGGATTATTAAGCAAAAAGCACCAAAAAGTAACTTTCAAGAAAGCGATTATACAAACAATTTTTTGGGTTGTGCTGTCCTTTGCATTCTGTGCGTTTTTATATTTTGATAAAGGATCTGCTGAACTTTCGCTAAAATATACTGCTGCCTATCTGATGGAGTGGAGCCTTAGTATTGACAACATTTTTGTCTTTCTACTAATCTTCTCATTCTTCAGAGTTGACGAGGCTGATTCTGGCCGGGCTCTATTAATCGGAATACTTCTAGCCATCCTTTTCAGAATAGCCTTTATTTCATTGGGCATAGGCATCATAGAAAGATTTCATTGGGTGATGTACTTGTTTGGTATTTTTCTATTGTACACCGGATTTAAATTATTTAGAAAAAATCAGGAAGAAGAATTTGATCCGGGTGATTCCAAAATTTATCAATGGACAACCCGCTTATTCAGGATATCAGATGCTGATCCTAATGGTAGATTCTTTATAAAATCAAATGGAAAAATATTGTTTACAAAGCTGAGTCTTGTAGTATTAATGTTAGCGGCTACCGACATCGTATTTGCATTGGACAGTATCCCAACGGTGGTTTCACTTGTGAGAGACAATATTAAAGTGCCTTTTACCAGTGAAGAAAAACTAATTATTTATTCCTCCAATATTTTTGCTGTATTGGGCCTTCGAAGTTTATTTTTCTTGCTTAAAAATGCAATAGATAAATTTAAATTTCTACAGCAAGGAATAGCAGTTGTGTTGGTTTTTATTGGTATAAAAATGCTAATTGATAGTTTTTTCCCTATACCAATTTATGTATCACTAATCGTTATTGTTGTAAGTATTTTCACTTCTATTGCTTATTCGATAAAAATATCAAATAGTGAAAAGGTAAATGATGATATTTATTAAATTAGATAAAATAGTATTTGGTTACTGATGTACACAATCAAAAATATAGCAGAGATAATTGAAGCTGATGCATCAAGTTTGCATAGCCCAACAGTACAAATAGAACATCTACTTATTGATAGCAGAAAGCTATACGCACCTTTATCAACTTTGTTTTTTGCGCTTGCTACAGAACGAAGAAATGGAGTTGCTTTTATTGAAGAACTTTACAGTGCTGGTGTCAGAAATTTCGTAGTAAGCAATGCTTTTGCTGATCAATTCCCGGATGCTAATTTTCTTTTGGTTGACAATCCTTTAAAAGCCTTGCAAACTTTAGCAGCTTATCACCGCCAACAATTTAACATACCCGTCATTGGCATTACAGGAAGCAATGGAAAAACGATTGTAAAAGAATGGCTTTACCAGCTTTTAAATGAAGATTTTAATATTGTCAGAAGTCCAAAAAGTTACAACTCTCAAATCGGCGTTCCGCTGAGTGTTTGGCAGATGAACAAAACAAATACATTAGCCATTTTTGAAGCCGGAATATCACAAACCGGTGAGATGAACTTGTTGCAACAAATCATTCGGCCTACCATTGGCGTACTCACCAATATTGGCGCTGCACATGATGCCGGCTTTGATAACAGAGCTCAAAAACTGAAAGAAAAATGGAAGCTTTTTGAAAAAACGGAAACAGTTATTTTTGAAAATGACAACAATGCTATCGAAGTAGCAACAAGTATTCATAAAAGTCAACGCTTTTTTAGCTGGGGAAAAGGAAATGCATTTTTAGAAATTAAAGACATCATTAAATCTTCAAACCACACCAACATCTCTTGCAAATACAAGGATCAGGTATTTACATTTGAAATCCCTTTTACGGATAATGCTTCTATAGAAAATGCAATTACATGCACTGCATTGATGTTGGCTTTAGACATTGAAATTGAAAAAATAATACAAAGAATGAAAAGCCTGCAGCCGGTAGAAATGAGGTTGCAACTTAAAAAAGGGAACAACTATTGCTCCATTATTAATGACAGCTACAACAATGATACCAGCAGCCTATCTATTGCACTTAATTTTTTACAACAGCAGGCTGGCAATCTTACAAAAACAGTCATTCTTTCTGATCTTGGCGATATTAATTCATCTGTTGATCAATATACCGAAGTATTGAAAGCCCTCAAACAACATGAAGTAGATAAATTCATTGGGATAGGTAGCCGGTTGTACGATTTACAAGAAATGTTTAGAAAGGAAATTAACAACAGCCAATTCTATCTCACTGTAGCAGCTTTTAAACAACAATTTTTACAGACAAAGTTTTCCAACGAATTAATTTTGCTGAAAGGTGCACGTTCTTTCCATTTTGAAGATATCAATTTGCTGTTTGAACAAAAAGTGCATCAGACGGTGTTGGAAGTAAATCTTTCAGCTATGATACACAATCTCAAGGAATACCAAAAATATTTGCATCCTGAAACTAAGTTGATGGCTATGGTAAAGGCGTTTAGCTATGGTAGTGGAAGTGCAGAAGTAGCAAGTGTATTGCAATACCACAAAGTTGACTACTTGGCCGTGGCTTATGCTGACGAAGGAGTTGAACTTAGAAAAGCTGGCATTCAGATGCCTATCATGGTAATGAATCCGGAATTGATCACATTCGATGCACTTGTTGAATATCACCTTGAACCTGAATTGTATTCTTTTAGCATCTTGCATTCTTTTAATAAACACCTTGAGAACGAGGGTATCCTAAAGTTTCCTGTTCATTTGAAAATAGATACAGGTATGCATAGGCTAGGTTTTGAATCTGCTCAGATGAATGAACTAATCCATGAACTGTCTTCGAATGATCGTTTTATTATTAAAAGCGTCTTTAGTCATTTGGCCGGAAGCGAAGACCCAATTCATGATGATTTTACCAAACAACAATCCGAATCGTTCCAAAACAGCTGTACCCTTATTCAACAAGCAATTGGCTATCCTTTTTTAAAGCATATACTCAATTCTGCCGGCATTTTCAGACACCCTGATCTGCAATTGGATATGGTTCGTCTTGGCATTGGACTCTATGGCGTAGATAGCAGCAAGGAAAATAAGCTGTCCCTTCAACCTGTTGCAGCCTTAAGAAGCACCATTAGCCAGGTAAGATTGGTAAAAGAAGGCGATTCTGTTGGGTACAACAGAAAAGGAATTGTAAATCGGGATAGCAAAATAGCCACCGTCAGAATAGGTTATGCAGATGGCTTTAGCAGAAGAATGGGCAATGGAGTGGGTAGCGTTTATATAAAAAATGCATTGGCCGCTGTTGTCGGAAATGTTTGCATGGATATGATAATGGTTGATGTAACCGATTTCGAATCTGTATCTGAAGGCGATTCTGTTGAGGTTTTTGGACCGCATATCAGCATTAACCAAGTGGCAAAATGGTGCGATACCATTTCCTATGAAGTAATGACTGGCATAAGCCAAAGAGTTAAGCGGGAATACTACATGGAATAATCTAATGCAAAAGTTTTTACAATATATGCCATAGTTCTTGCAAACATTCGGGTTTACATATCTTCGCAAAAAAAAACAGTACTGTGAAATCCCGGAATATCATCTTTTTAATACTGATCATTTTATTTATAGACCAATCTGTCAAGTTCTATATAAAAACACGCTTTTATATTGGTGAGGAAATCAAGGTTTTTGGGATGGATTGGTTTAGGCTACACTTTGTTGAAAATGAAGGCATGGCCTGGGGCTGGAAATGGGGAGGCGAATGGGGGAAAATAGCCTTAACGCTTTTCAGGCTTGTTGCAGTAATTGCCGGTATTTTTATCATCCGCGATTTCATTAGAAAAAAATACCACAATGGGTTTATTTATTGTAGTGCCCTCATCTTTGCTGGTGCATTGGGCAACTTAATTGATAGCATTTTCTATGGTTTAATTTTCCAAAATAGCGATCCTTATCAGCAAAACATTGCACAACTTTTTCCACCTGGTGGCGGCTATGCAGGTATGCTGCATGGCAAAGTAGTGGACATGCTTTACTTTCCCATCATTTCCAATGCCCATTATCCGTCTTGGTTTCCTGTTTGGGGTGGAGAAGATTTTGAATTTTTCCGACCTGTGTTCAACATTGCTGATGCCTCTATTTCTATAGGCGTTATTGTCATTCTTTTGTTTCAAAATACCTTTTTTAAAAAGGAAACAAAACCTTCGGAAGTAGAAAAGCAACCGGTTGAAAGTACCGAACGGGTTGAACCATCTAATTTTGGTTAAAACATATTTTCAATGAAAATTGGAATACTTATTATTGATTTTGCGTCAATGCCAAATGTACCTTCGTAGTTGCACTTGTTGGCTACTATAGTCCTAATACTTGAAAGGAAATTGAGCACAGAAATGTAATTTAACTGATAGAAAAAACCTACATTCTTTATATCAGCAATTCTCAATTTTACAGTTACGATGTTCTGAATAAATTCCAAGAAATGCTATTAATAAAAAAAACATCTATATAGATGGTTTTTTTATTGAATGCTTTTACGTTTCCCACTAGGGCACTTTTGCTTCAAACTTGCCAGCTGCAATAGTAACACTAGCACCTGCGGAATCTTCTGCCGTTCCGCTAAAAGTTCCCTTTACTATTTTGGTTACAGTATCGTAACTTGTTATTATCATTGTCATCACTACACCCGCTGTTGAAATATTGGCAGAATAAACGGAAGTTCCAGTGGCATCATCAAAACTAAATGCATTGGTGAAACCTGCATTTGTCTTATAAGATCCGGGTACAATAACTGCCGCCGGCATAGTCATAGCCAGAGTGATCGAGGAGTCTCCGCCGGGTGATGTGCTACCTGTAATAGCCAGTACAGAACCCAAAGGAGCAGGGAGCGCAGTAAATATTGCAGTATCTATTGGACCGTTATATTGTACACTTCCTACGCTAAATTTCCATGCAGTGTCTGTTGTAGGAGTAGGTGGTATCACTACACCTGATTCAACTTTCACCTTAAAACTACAAGTACCCGTACCATCACTATTCTTTACGTTAAAGGTATGCGTACCTACAGATGTAGAGTCTGGAATTCCAAAACCGACGAAAGAAATGGTTTTAAATCCGGTTCCATAAACAATACCTGCTGCTTTAAACCAAATACCATGTATCGTATCCGTAGTAATTGAATAGCGCCCAGGGTTTGTAACTATAATCGAGTCATCAACCCTATTGGAGGAATTAAGAGGTACACCTTTTTTATAAGTTCCAAAAACAGTATCACCAAGACAAGAAGCTGTTCCGCCTGAATTATTAAATCGATATACAGCAGGTTTTATAATTGTATCAGCAACGTCAATGGCAAATGCACAAAAACTTGTATCGATTGTTCGGGTTAAATGTGTTTTTTTTTTGGCCAAAGGCCTACCAAAAGTTTTTATTTTAAGCGACTGTGGACCTACTCTGATAAAAAATCCAGAATCCGAAAATGAAAAACCATTTTTGGTTTCAGTGGTAATATTGTAAGCACCCGGGTTGGTAACGTTTAAATTCACGATTACGTAGTTACTGTCATTAAGTATACTATCCTTAAGGTAATATCCCCCAATAATGATGGGTTGGCATCCACCTGCGGCACTAAACAATGACCCTTTTCCTCTTCCTCCGGAAAAACCACTTTCAAAACTCAACTCCTTTTGACAGGCTACAAAAACGAAAATGCCAACCAATGCAAAAATTAAATACTTTAATGATTTCATGTAACAAAGAAATAGATTTTTTACGAAAAAGATACCTGAATGGATAAAGTTTTATATCCAAACGCTGCCTGCCATTAACGAACGTAAGGTAAATAATCTTGTGCTAACGAAAATGTAAGATTGATTTACGCTAAACTACCAAACCATCTTTTGTACTGACGGTGGCATTATTTATCAACTCGCCAATATTTTTAAAAGTAGTTACCGCTATTTGAGTGAGTGCCTCCTTTGTAAAGAAACCTTGATGAGCAGTAATCAACACATTAGGAAAACTAATCAGTCGGGAAATAACATCATCCATAATAATGCCTGATGATAAATCTCTAAAAAATAATTTTTCTTCCTGTTCATATACGTCTATACCCACATTGCTCAACATTCCTGACTTTAGTCCGGCTATAACTGCCTTGGTATCTACTAGTCCGCCCCTGCTAGTATTGATAAGCATTGTCCCTTTTTTCATCAGATGGATGAGGTCGGCATTTACCAGATTGTGTGTCTGTTCGTTTAGCGGGCAGTGAAGCGATATAATATCACTTTGTGCCACTACATCCAATAAGGGCAAATAAATGACCCCTGCCTCTTCCAACGCTTTGTTTACAAAAAGATCAAAAGCCAACACATGGCATCCAAAGCCTAACATTATTTTGCAAAATGCAATCCCAATATTTCCTGTTCCAATAACACCTATCGTTTTGCCATACAAATCGAAGCCAAGCAATCCATTTAGCGAAAAATTTTGCTCCCTTACCCGATTGTATGCTTTGTGGGTTTTTCGGTTAAGCGTCAGTATCATAGCTACTGCATGTTCGGCTACCGCCTGCGGCGAATAGGCCGGTACCCTGCAAACTTTTATATTGTAGGATTGCGCAGCCGCTATATCTACATTATTAAACCCTGCACACCTTAAAGCAATTATTTTTACGCCATTTCCGGCAAGTATGCTTATTACTGCTGAAGAAACGTGGTCATTTACAAACACACAGACCGCTATACTATCTTTAACAAGGGTAGCCGTATTTTCATTTAATGAGGCTTCGTGAAATACCAATTCAAATTGACTTTTATTATTATTTGCAATAAAAAAGTCTTTGTCATATTCCTGAGTAGAAAAAAATGTGATTTTCATAAGGGAGATTTCCAAGAAAATTATCCTGAATTTCTACAATATTAAATACTTTGCGAAGTCTTATAGCAATAATTGTATGAAAAAAATAATTTCTCCTTCCTTTTTGTGTATCATTTTCTTTGCAATAGCAGTATTTGTAGGCTCGTGTAAGAAGGAACCCGATTGGTCAGATATCATTCCAAAAGATACAACTAAAACCAATTTGCCAAAATATTCGGGTTGGTCTTTTAGCGGAAACAGCAAACCCTATGCAGGATGCATCGATACAGCCTATTATTCTAAAATAGATACCGTTATTCTTTTAAACGTAGCCATGAGCGATAGCTTTGGAAATGTGGTAAGAAT
>JANPHE010000300.1:0-11820 GCA_031424295.1 Segetibacter sp.
AGCCCGTATAAACGAAAATTCCGTTGGTTCCAAATGTGGAGTCAAGTGTTCCATTTGAATTGAACCGACAACACATCGGCTTATACTGTGAACTTGAAGAATACAAACTCCCAGCAGCAAGTATTTTGCCATCTGGTTGCAATGCCAGGCTAAGACAAGGGGCATATGCCGTAAGCCCCAGGCTGGCTACTCCATTCAATCCAAAAGTGCTATCAATAATGCCATCTGCAGTATAACGAGTCAAAGAAGAGAAGAAAGCGCCTGTAATTATTTTACCATCGGGCTGAGTCACTATATCATAAGTACTACTTGCGTTAGCAAAGCCATTGTTGCCAAAAGAAAAATCCATGTTGCCGAAAGGAGACAAGCGAATAAATCTTCCGCCAGACATGTAGGTAATAATGTTACCCGAAGGTTGGAAAGCCACCTGATTTGCGACACAACTTAAACAAGAAGGGTTGCCAAACATTTCATATGAACCGGAGGTTCCGAAGGAATTATCCTCATTGCCGTTTGCGTCAAATTTGGCGACATATGCATAGTTACCCAAAGGCTGTGGCGGCTGCCAGTCACTGGAATAATAAGAACTGCCCGTCACTAGTATCTTGCCATCATCCTTACATTTCACTGATGTTGGATAACAAATTTCCCGGAATCCAAACTGTCGGTTTATGTCTGCCACACCGTTAGTATCAAATCTTACCAGCAAATTTTTATCGTTAACTATAGGAGGAGTGAAAAAATTTCTAGCAACCCCCGCAATCACAAGTTTACCATCTGGCTGAACATCCAGCGCTCTCATCTGTATTCTGCTAAGAAGGCCGGAATAATCAATAGTAGCAATCCCGTTTAATCCAAAACTGCTATCAATAGAAGAACCATCAGCCTTACAGCGTATGGCTCTCAATTTGGTGTATGGATTAACATCTCCATAAAAATAAAATCTTCCATCGGGCAATACGGCAAGTCTCTGATTGTTGTCAGCCCCGATAGCGTATCGGAATATACCATTTACACCGAACGTAGAATCAATTGTTCCATCTTGTGCATTTGCACAAAAAAAAGCTAAAAACAAAAAGACCACAAGTGATGATTTTGTAAAAATCTTTTTCATAAAAAAATATAGTTTGATATTGCAATAAATCGAAGATATGGCAAAATAGGTTCACGTAAAGTGAGAAATGGAAAAAAAATCTGAACCTTACTTTTTAACTACTCATTGCTACATTGGCAACATTGAAAGAAGTGCAGATGGCAAGGAGTTTACCTTTATTGCTGCAAAGGAAGCGGGTAGTGAAAAGTATTCATTTGAAGATATTGCTCAATTAAAGGGAACCCACTATTACCGATTTAAAATCATTGAAAAAGATGGGAAATTTACATATAGACCAATTAAGCTTGTCAATAACAGTCGTTCGTTAATTGCGACTTTATATCCTAACCCTGTAAAAAACATTATCCAGGTAAAGTTTAATAGTGTTAAGCAAATAGAAAAACAGATTCAAGTGCTTTCTGCTGAAGGTAGAGTAATACTTAGCAATATTTGGACTATTCCCCAAGGTGAATCAGTACAGAGTTTACATGTTGCTCAATTACAAAAAGGAAGTTACCTGCTCAAAGTAACCGGCCCCAACAATGAACAGGATTTATTTAAGTTTCAGAAACTTTAGAAAAGAACAATTGGGTTAGGTTGAATCTATTATCAACCTAACCCAATAGAATTTAGTTGATTAATTCAATTTCGAAGAATTCCATTACCGGATTTGCCAATAGTTTTTTACTGGCTTCTTCTGCTATGCTTTTGGCTTCAGTTTCACTTGCTGCCTGTATTTGTAAGGTAATGTGTTTGCCAATACGTACGTCATTTATTGTATTGATACCTAGATTAAGTAATCCGCCCATTACCGCCTTTCCCTGAGGGTCCAGTAATTCTTTGAGTGGCATTACTTTTATTTGCACGTTGTATGTCATGTCTAAAATTTATTTGAAAGTTGTAAAGGTAAAAGATGGGAGGCAGAATTAAGATGGTCCTTTAAAAGGATTTAATAATTATCTGGCCACATGCACTAAAAATTTCTCCATGAAATATTCTTCTTGAAAAATATCATAGATAGGTAGCAAGTGAGGCCTTACCTGACTTTCTGAGATTTCCTGAGCAAGGTCGCCACCTTTGAGACAGATAAGACCGTTTGCAAGTTCATGGTCATGTCCTTTTTTAATAAATGGGCGGCTCCATTGCCAAAGGGCTTTTATAGGTGCAACTGCTCTGGAAACAACAAAATCAAATTGCCGGTTCTTCATGTCTTCTACACGGGTATGCTGGGTGGTAATGTTGGTTAGGTCAATGGCAGCTGCTACTTCATTCACAACTTTTAATTTTTTTGCGATGCTATCAACCAAATGAAACTGAACCTCAGGAAAAAAAATGGCCAAAGGCACTCCGGGAAAACCGCCTCCTGTACCAATATCTAATATTTGTGTACCAGGTTTAAAATCTATGGTGGCAGCTATGCTGAGTGAATGGAGTACATGCTTCAAGTAGAGACCTTCCATGTCTTTGCGCGAAATCACATTGATTTTGCTATTCCAATCTTCGTATTGTGCATACAGAGAATTGTATTGTATCAACTGTTTTTCAGTAAAGTCGCTAAAGTATTTGAGAAGAATATCCATAGTTATTTATAATAAATTGGTTTGACTGTGAACCCGGATTTTCGCAGCAAGTTAATGATACCTTTCTCTCCACCAAGATGGGCAGCTCCAAAAGCAAAAAAAGTAGGCATTTTTTTAGCCTGCTCGCCAATGATTGGTATCCAATTGTGATTGCGCTCATTGAGCAAAACACCTTCATAATCGGTTAAGTTATCATCCAGGTCAATGTTTAGTTTGGTAATGTCTTTTTCTTTATACAAAGCCATCATTTGCGAAAATTGCAATTTGGTACTATCGGCTTCAAGCAGTGCGCTTGCCAGCATATCTGATTGTACTTTGTAAGGTATTTTTTCAAACACCGCCATTTGTTCTTCTAGCTTCTCAAGACCCTTTATCTCCATGTTTTTTTCTTTCGCTAGTTTTTGAAATTCAGTTTCCCAACTTGCAGGAGCACAGCCGAGTAGAGCAGGATAAATCAAAGACATGAGCATGAATGGCTTTGTGCTTTTCATCATAGATAATGGCATGCCAGTAAACTTTTGAAACAACCCGCTCACTTCTTCATATCTGTCACCAAGCAATTGATCAATCGTAGTGTCTTTCATCTGCATGCCTTTCATCATTTGCACCATCATGTCCGGATCGTCTAAATCCAATTCAAGAAAAAGTTCTCTTGCAGTTGAAAATTTTTCTGCTACAATTTCTGGCATGATCAAATCATCGGGGCAAACCAAATGAATGGTACCAAATAAGAAAGATGGTTGAGTAATTCCTTTGCCGCTTATTTGCCAAAGAAGTGTTTTTTCGGTGGGTACTTGAGCATCAACTGAAAGGATAAGACCTAGAATATTCATGAAAGCGAAAAGCATTTTTTTCATCCGTGAAAATTGAGGGTGAAAATACGTTGTGTTATTCGAATGATTGTAGTAAGAAAAATAATTATTACTTTTTCGTAAGAGATATTATAAAAGTTGTTTCAAAAAATGCATGCAATTTTTATAATTCAACTGAAATGTTGGGTATGCATGCGGATAATAAAAAATAAACCCGGTGTGAAAACACCAGGTTCAAAACCAAAACCAACTGCTATGAAACAATCTTTACTTTATTTTTTGTATTGATTATAACCGCAAATAGCTTTCCAATTATTGAATACTGATCTGCTTTGGAGAATTTTTAACTTCTTCTTTCTTTGGAATAAAGATGTTTAAGATTCCGTTGTCATATTTTGCTTCTATAGCTTCAACGTTTACCTTATTTTCATCAATAGAGAAAGATCGCTTGAAAGTTGTTAAGCTGAATTCTTTTCTTACAGGTTTAACCTTATCGATAGGTACTGCTGCTTTTTCATAACTTACGGTCAGCAAAGTACTTTCAAGATTAATCTTAAAGTCTTCTTTGTTTCGCCCTGGTGCATTAAACTCCAGATGAAAACCTGCATCGCTTTCATTAATATTCACTTGAACCATTGAATGTCTCTGCTCAGGTGCACATGATGAAGGAAAGGAGTTGAATAGTTCATTTAACGCGTGGTCAATCGATTTTCCTGACGGGTAATTTTTTGTTAGTATCATTTTTTTTAATTTTAATTGTTTGAAAAGCTTGGGCAAAAGCTATTCCGTTGAGATGATTATGGTCAGATTGACTATAATTATAAACTTTTTAAGACATTATGGCATATTGATTTGATTTTTAACGACAGAATGGCTATTTTCGGTAAGGATTTTTATCTTAAAGCCAAATATCTTACTTTTGTATCCCAAAAAATAAAAACAATAGAGCAATATGTATCCACAAGAAATAGTTTTACCAATGAAGGCTGAGTTGACCGATAATGGCTTTGAAGACTTAGATACGCCTGAGTTGGTTGATGAATTTATTAATAAAGAGGGAACAACACTTTTGATGATCAACAGTGTGTGCGGCTGTAGTGCAGGTTCTGCACGTCCCGCAGTATTGATGGCTGTAGCAAATTCAGAAAAACGGCCTGATAACCTAACAACAAGTTTTGCAGGTTTTGATATTGATGCGGTGAGAAAAGTGCGTGAACACTTAATGCCTTATCCACCATCATCACCAGCTATCGCATTATTTAAAAATGGTCAGTTGGTACATCTTATTGAAAGACATATGATAGAAGGAAGGCCTGCACAAATGTTGGCTCGCAATCTGATATCAGCTTTTGACGAACACTGTTCATAAACAAAGACATTCATCCATGGCTTTGATGCCAGGATGGGTTAGTAAATACCCTCCTCCATTTCTATGGGGGAGTTTTTTTTTATATTAAATTGGTCTTTAAATAGTTCATTGTAATCAAGTAGAAGATGATCAGTTATTGTTTGTATTCCTAATGAGAAATCGACAAATTCCCTTATTAAATTGAGGTAATCTTATCACCATATTCACAAAAAGTATGAATGGTTAATGCTGATTTCTAGTTAACATTGCACAATCACACTTTGTATTTAAGTAAAGTCTTCTGCCCATGTACCCCAATTTGTATTATGCTTTCAAGGATTTATTTGGTTTGGATTGGACAGGCCTCAAACTGGTAAACTCCTTTGGTTTTTTTGTTGCTATCGCCTTTTTATCCGGTGCTGTTGTACTGACTGCCGAGTTAAGAAGAAAAAGTAAAGAAGGGTTATTGACATACAAAGAAGAGAAGATTGTGGTAGGCAAACAAGCTTCATTTGGTGAACTGTTGATCAATTTTTTCCTTGGTTTCTTCATGGGATTTAAAATAGTCGGGGCCTTTATACAAAGAGATGCCATTGCTGATACTCAATCCTACATTTTGTCATCACAGGGCAATTGGTGGGCTGGAATAATTACCGGGGCCTTGTTCATGGCTTTGAAATGGCAAGAAAAAAATCGAGTAAAACTTGCAAAGCCAGAGGAAAGAATTATTCGCATTTGGCCACAAGATAGGGTAGGAGATATGATCATTTACGCTTTCATATTCGGATTTTTAGGCGCAAAGATTTTTCATAACCTGGAGAACATTGACGAATTAATGAGAGATCCTATAGGTTCTATCATTGCGTTTAGTGGGTTAACCTTTTATGGCGGATTAATCTGTGCAACAATTGCAATCTGGCAATACTGCCGAAAAAATAATATGAAACCTATTCATGTTGCAGATGCGTTTGCACCTGCTATGATGCTTGCCTATGGCATTGGTAGAATAGGTTGTCACGTAGCGGGAGATGGAGATTGGGGTATTGTCAATATTTCACCCAAGCCGTATAGTTGGTTGCCTGATTGGCTTTGGTCTTATCAATACCCTCACAATGTATTGGGTGAGGGAGTGCAAATCCCCGGCTGTATTGGGCAGTATTGTGCACAATTGCCCCATTTGGTTTATCCTACTCCATTGTACGAATCGATAGCTTGTATTCTCTTATTCTTCTTTTTATGGAGTATCAGGAAAAGATTGGTTGCTCCGGGTTTGATGTTATCTGTTTACCTTATTGTTAATGGTGCAGAAAGATTTCTTATTGAATTAATCAGAGTAAATACCCGTTACCATATTTTTGGTTTAGAACCTACCCAAGCTGAGCTCATTTCTTCCGCTTTTGTTATCAGTGGGATCATCCTAATGATCATTTTTAAATTGAGAAAGAAAGATCAGGGTTTGGCAGCACCTGAAAGAAGAGATTAGTCAGAGTGGTTGTTGGATATAGCATGTTTATCAATTGGCTTCACATTTTTGAATGTGGTTGCTTTGTATGAATTTTTTGCTTGTCGAACTACATTACTTCCTCAAATTTTTTCATGTAGGATTTTGCAAAATTTCGAATTCCTGCCAATTGCCTCAGTTAATCAACTTAAACTGAGCCAAATTGATCACGAATTAGGTAGAACTTTGCATCAGCAAGGCTGAAAAATCAAATTATTTATTGATTACCTATCACAATAATATTATTCATTTTTACGTTATTAACCTATAAAAATTATCCTGATCAAGGATTTTATTTAAACTTGTTTACAAATTTTTTCTCATATGCATTAACCGGCCTTGGTCTCTACCGAGGCTTCTTTTTTGTCTTTAGTTCAAATAACATCCTTTATCAACAATCCAATATCATCTTTATCTTTGTAAAAATTTAGAAAATGCCATCATTCGATATTACCAGTAAAGTAGACCTTCAGACATTAGATAATGCAGTTAACACAGTATCTAAAGAGATTCAGAACAGATTTGATTTCAAGAACAGTCATGTGAAAATAGACCTAAACAAAAAGGATTATATATTGAATATAGAGGCAGAAAGTGAAATGAAAATGGACCAGATTACAGACGTCCTGATTAGCAGAAGTATGAAACAGGGGATTGCAGCTGAGGCTTTTGATTTTAGCAAGGAACCATATCAAAGTGGAAAAATTGTAAAAAAAGAGGTTCCGGTTCGCAACGGAATAAAGCAGGAAGATGCAAAAAAGATAGTGAAAGCCATCAAAGACAGTGGATTGAAGGTTCAGTCCCAGATTATGGATGATGTAATCAGGGTAACTGCTAAGAAAATAGATGATTTACAAGACGTAATTGCCTTGTGTAATAACGGAAATTTTGGGCTTGCCTTACAGTATGTCAACATGAAAAGTTAAGGTTGAATGCTCATCAAGTGTATTTATAATATTTTATTTTGGAGGAAATATTTGAATTCCTTACTTTTGCACCTCTAATTTTAAGAACAGCAATAAATTATTTATGAAAGAAGGTCTTCACCCCGGAAATTATCGTTTAGTAGTCTTCAAGGATATGAGTAACGGTCACACTTTTTTAAGCCGTTCTACAGCTTATTCAAAAGAAACCATCCAATTTGAAGACGGTAATGAATATCCTGTTATCAAACTGGAGATTTCAAATACTTCTCATCCGTTTTATACTGGTAAGAATATGTTGGTAGATACTGCAGGTCGTATTGATAAATTCAAGAAGCGTTACGCAAAAAAAGCATAATTCATTCAGTTAATGATATTGAACCCCTCCAAAAGAGGGGTTTTTGTTTGTTCGCAAGTCTTTGACTAGCTTAATTTTTTAAGTGAGCTAATATTCTATAAAATTGAATGAGATTAAATTATAATTACAAATGAGATTATTCCGATAATAAACATCTCATTCTTATTACCTTTGGCACCCTTTATGAAAGCAAGAACACTCAAAAAAGATAAGGTTAACATCATTACACTAGGCTGTAGCAAAAACATGGTTGATAGTGAGGTGCTTAGCGGACAGTTATCAGCAAGTGAAATAGATGTTGTACATGAAAGCAGCAAGCGTGACCACAACATTGTAATTGTAAACACGTGCGGCTTTATAGATAAAGCAAAGGAAGAAAGCATTAATACTATTCTAGACCAAGTAGCCCTGAAGAAGAAAGGAAAACTGGATAAAGTTTATGTAACCGGCTGCTTGAGTGAGCGATATAAAAATAATTTGGAAGCAGAAATTCCGGAAGTAGATGCATTTTTTGGTACCATGGAATTGCCGCAAATTCTTAAGCAGTTTGATGTTGACTACAAAGCAGAACTGATTGGTGAAAGAATGCTGAGTACTCCTTCTCACTATGCATATTTAAAGATAAGTGAAGGGTGTAACCGTACTTGTTCTTTTTGTGCCATTCCTCTTATGAGAGGTCAGCATGTAAGCAGACCTATAGAGCAATTGGTAGCCGAAGCCGAAGGCCTTGTAAAGAAAGGTGTGAAAGAGATCATGTTGATTGCTCAGGAACTTACTTATTATGGGTTGGATATTTATAAGAAAAGAGAATTGCCTGCATTATTAAATGCATTGGCTGATGTAAAAGGATTGGAGTGGATCCGGCTTCACTATGCCTATCCCAGCAAGTTTCCGTTGGAGATATTGGATGTGATAAGAGAAAGAGACAACATCTGCAAATACATTGATATGCCCCTGCAACATGCCAGCAACAATATGCTGAAAGCAATGAAGCGGAACATTACAAGAGAAGAAATGACGGAACTTGTACATACAATACGAGCCAAGGTACCGGGTATTTGTTTGCGAACTACTTTGATCACAGGGTTTCCCGGCGAAACTCAGGAAGATGTGGATGAGCTAAAAGAATTTTTATTAGAAACACGGTTTGACCGCGTAGGTATTTTCACTTATAGTCATGAAGAAAACACTTCTGCATATGAATTTGAAGATAGTATTCCAGCAGAAGAAAAGGAGCAACGTGCACAAGAAATCATGGAAGTACAACAAGAGATAAGCCTTGAAAAAAACCAGGAAAAGGTTGGAATGATTTTGAAAGTGTTGATTGATAAGAAAGAGTCTGGTCGCTACCTTGGCAGAACCGAATTTGATAGTGTGGAGGTTGATAATGAAGTGGTCATAAATTCAAGTAAGAAATTGGCTATTGGTACATTCGTAAATGTAAAGATTACCAAGGCTTACGATTATGATCTGGAAGGAGAAGTAGTATAGTACATTGTTGAATTTACTGTTTCTGGTTATTGTCGCGAATAAAACAGAATAGATAATTGAAGGCCCGGGTTGCTTATATTATTAAACTTTTCAAGAAATACTAAATGGATATTGGCTGCGAATATATAAGTAATGAAGAGACAGGATTTTTCTCCGGCTTGGTTACAGACTATATTCAACAAGATGATAAGCTTTTGCCTTTTTATAAATACCCTGTTTCTTTAGATGGCGTCAGACAGTCAATCAATGCAAGGAAACAATTTTCTACTCCTAGAACCTTATTGGTAAATGAGTTGACCAAACAATACAAAGACATAGAGCTAAATGAAAAGCAGGAACGCAATCTAACGCTGCTTTTATCAGAAAATACATTTACCATTTGCACTGCACATCAACCAAATATTTTTACAGGCCCCTTGTATTTCATTTATAAAATTCTTCATGCTATCAAGTTGGCAGATCGGCTTCAATCGGAAATTCCGGATAATCATTTTGTGCCCGTTTTTTATATGGGTAGTGAAGATGCAGACCTTGATGAAATTGGTCACATCAACTTAGATGGCGAGAAGCTGAAGTGGGATACAAATCAAACAGGGGCAGTGGGCAGAATGGTTGTAGATAAACAATTCCTGCAATTAATTGAGCGAATAGCCGGCGAATTGGGTGTTCAGCCATTTGGCAAAGAATTAATCGAATTATTTCGCTCTTCATATACAATAGGAACAACCATTCAACAGGCAACTTTGCTATTGGTTAATGAGCTTTTTAAAGATTTTGGGTTATTGATATTGATACCCGACAATGCCAATATTAAAGCAGCTTTTAGTGAGGTTGTAAAAAAAGAATTGGTTGAGCAGTTTTCGCATCCGTTGGTTGTATCTACAAGCGAGCAGCTGTCTTTATTTTATAAAGCACAGGCAAGTGGTAGGGAGTTGAATCTGTTTTATCTTTTCAACAATCATAGAGAAAGAATTGAGAAAGTAAATGAAGAATATCACGTTAGCGCTTTGGGGTTGAGATGGACATTGGATGAAGTGTTGGCTGAATTGACTTCCTATCCCGATCGCTTTAGCGGCAATGTTATTATTCGACCTTTGTTCCAGGAAACCATTTTACCCAATATTGCATTTATTGGCGGAGGTGGAGAGATTGCTTACTGGCTGGAATTGAAAAATGTATTCGCTGAAGTTAGTATTCCATATCCGTTATTAATTATTCGCAATTCATTTTTGCTGGTAAATGAAAATCAACAACAAACAATAGAAAAACTAGGGCTTACCATCAGTAATTTTTTCAAGCCCGAGCATAGCATCCTACGTGAATATACGCTTGCTCATAGTAAACACAGACTCGATTTGTCAGCAGAATTAGATGTCTTGAATAATTTTTATCTACAATTATCAGAACATGCAGAAGCGGTAGACATTACCTTGAAACATCATACCCTTGCACTACAAACGAATGCTATTAAAAAAGTAAAGGCCCTGGAGAAGAAACTGTTTAGGAAGGAAAAAAAGAAATTGATGGTGGATGTGAACAGATTGACTAAGCTAAAGAATGAGCTTTTTCCAAAAGGAAACTTGCAGGAAAGGCAAGATAATTTCTCTTTTTGCTATGCAAGGTTTGGCAAAGCGTTTATCAATCAGGTTTATTTGCATTCGCTTACCACAGAACAACAATTTGCGTTGCTCGAATTGAAATAACTCAATCACCAGCTTCTTTATCGAAACCATTAGGCCAACCTGCTGCAGCTAACATGGATACTTTTGCTTCTACATTTTTTACTAAATCGGCTTTGTACTGTTGTATTTTTTCGGCTACAAGGTTATTTCCGGTTCCGATTATCTGGGCAGCAAGAATTCCAGCATTTTTTGCGGCATTTAATGCAACCGTAGCAACAGGCACACCATTAGGCATTTGTAATATTGAAAGAATTGAATCCCAACCATCAATACTGTTGGATGATTTTATTGGAACACCTATTACAGGAAGGGTAGTAATAGATGCAACCATGCCAGGTAAATGAGCCGCACCACCAGCACCTGCAATAATTACTTTGATGCCTCTGGACTCAGCAGTTTCCGCATATTTAACCATTCTGATGGGTGTTCGATGCGCAGAAACTACCGTTAACTCAATCTCGATTCCAAATTGTTGAAGTACTTCTGCGGCTTCTTTCATAACCGGTAAGTCACTATCACTTCCCATAATTATTCCTACCAAAGGAATTGTTGTATTGTTGTTGCCTTCCATTTATTTTTGAATAAGTATATTTTTATTATTTCTGACCCGCACATCTTTTTATCTTTAGCCCACTAAAACAGGCTTTCCAGTTGTCAATAATTATGTACCGGCACTTTCTACTTTCAACAGTTGACTTATTTTCTTTGCTGTATGAACCAATTCCTGTTTTTCGGTGCTCAAAATAGTTACATGTCCCATTTTTCTTCCAGGTTTGGTTTCTTTTTTTCCATATAAATGGACAAATACATTTTCAAGTTTTAACACATCTTCCAATCCTTTAAAGACTACTTTTCCTTGAAAGCCATCAGACCCGACTATGTTGACCAGTGATGATGGAACGATAGCTCCGGTATTTCCCAATGGAAAATTAAGCATGATTCGCCAAAGCATATCAAACTGGCTACAATAGTTTGCCTCTATGGTATGATGACCACTGTTGTGAACCCTTGGAGCTGTTTCATTTACCCAAA
>JANPHE010000301.1:0-2916 GCA_031424295.1 Segetibacter sp.
GATAAAAATTTTATTGATACCATGAAGAATTCACCATTAGATGTTGAAGAGAAATAATAATCAAAACTGAAAAACTTTCAATAATGAAATTTCAAGGTCTATATCAAAAACTAAAAGGACTGGTATTAACCAGTATGCTGTTGATTTCTGTAAATGCATTTGCAGTAGGTCCGCCTGTACCTGACGAACTTGACAATTCTTTAGCTATTGTTCTGGTGGCCGTTGCCATTGTTTTATTACTCGCCATAGGAATGTTAAGCTATGTACTTATTGGAGCTGCTGAATTGTATGTAGAGCGGTTTAAGGAGAAAAATAAAGCAATATCCAGCAGCGCAAAAACCATTACAATTATTGCTTTATGCCTCACTGGTTTTGTAACATACGCCGCTGATCCGGCTGTAGCTTCAATCTCTTTTGGGGGCTTGTCTAATTCATCATTTTATATGTTGATAGGCATTATTGGATTGGAGTTTATAGTACTGCTTAGTATGCTATTATACTTGCGCCAATTATTAAAGCGGGAAAAAGATATTATTGTAACTGCTCAGCAGGATACAGCAATTGAAATAGAACCTTCATGGAAAACATGGTGGAACAAAATAAACAGTTTCCGACCTGTAAGCGAAGAAAAGGACATGCTTCTTGATCACGACTATGACGGCATTCGTGAACTGGATAATAGATTACCTCCGTGGTGGATATATGGTTTTTACCTGACTATAATTGTTGGCTGTATTTATCTATACAGATACCATGTAAGCGGTTCCGGGGCCTTGCAGACAGGAGAGTACCTGGTTGCTGTACAAAAAGCTGAAATAGAGAAGGAAGAATACTTGAAACACGCAGCAAATAAAGTGGATGAGAGTACTGTAACCTTAATAACAGATGCTGGTAAATTGGGCGAAGGAAAGAAACTATTTGTAAGTACCTGCGCTGCATGCCACCGGCCCGATGGTGGGGGTGTTGTGGGGCCAAATTTAACAGATGATTATTGGTTACACAAAGGAGGGATCAAAGACATCTTTAAGACTATAAAGTATGGTGTACCTGAGAAGGGTATGAAGTCCTGGCAGGAAGATTTTAATCCCGGACAATTAGCGCTCCTGGCTAGTTATATTAAATCAATTCGGGGAACCAATCCTGCGAGTCCAAAAGAACCGCAGGGAGATATTTATAATGAAGAAACAACCGTTCCCAAAGACACAACAATTCAAAAAATCGCAAGCAGCCAATAATTAGCTTGCAAAAACCAAATGATAAAAACTACTGAAGATATCCATCAGGATGAAAGTTTCCGCGACCATTTAGCTACCATAGATGAACAAGGTCATAGAAAATGGATTTATGCACAGCAGCCAAAAGGAAAATTTTACAACATTCGTACATGGTTAAGTATCGGTTATTTTGGACTTTTTTTTGGGCTTCCTTTTGTTCAGGTTGATGGAAGACCACTTTTCCTTTTCAATATTCCGCAGGCAAAATTTATTCTTTTTAGTAAGATATTCTGGCCACAGGATTTTTTTATCCTGGGTCTGGGAATGATTGCTTTTATTTTCTTTATCATACTTTTCACAGCTGCATTTGGCAGGCTTTTTTGTGGTTGGGCATGTCCGCAAACCAACTTTATGGAGATGATGTTTCGTAAAGTGGAATATTGGATAGAAGGAGATGCTGCTCAGCAAAAGATGTTGAAAAATGCACCATGGAATCTGCAAAAAATTTCAAAAAAAGCAATCAAGCATTTGCTTTTTTATTTGCTGGCTTTTGTTATTGCTAATTTCTTTCTTGCATACATCATTGGAGTTACTGAACTGGAAAAAATCATTACAGAACCAATAGACAGTCATGTGGTTGGATTGCTTTCAATTTTGGTATTTAGTGCTGTTTTTTATGGCGTTTATGCGTTTTTCAGAGAACAGGTATGCACTGTAGTGTGTCCATATGGAAGACTTCAAAGCGTGTTGCTTGACCGAAATTCAATGATAGTGGCCTATGATTATAAGAGAGGCGAACCTAGAGGGCATATAAAAAAGGGGTTAGAAGACACATTGGGAGATTGTATAGACTGCTACCAATGTGTAAAAGTTTGCCCTACAGGTATTGATATCAGAAATGGGGTACAGATGGAATGTGTTGGATGTACAGCATGCATTGATGCATGCGACAACATTATGGATAAAATAGGCAAGCCTAAGGGACTTATACGGTATGCCAGTGAAAATAGTATTGAGAGTGGGCAGCCACTCAGGTACACATCGAGAATGAAAATGTACACAGCCTTATGTGGTTTGGTTGTCTGCGTGCTTGCAGCTATACTTTTCACCCGAAAAGAAGTGAGTACAACTGTAATGCGTACCCCCGGAATGCTTTATCAGGAACATGGAACTGATAGCATTTCAAATCTCTACAATATTAAATTATCAAATAAAATGACTAGAGAATATTCGGTTACGTTAAAGATGGTGGATGGGAATGGGCGAATACTGATCGTTGGCAAACCATTTATTAAAGTAGCAAAAGAAGGTCAGGGGAATGGAGAGTTCTTCATAATTCTTCCGAAGAAAAATTTGAAACAAGGAAAATCTGAACTTAAGCTGGCTTTGTTTGAAGGCGAAAAAAAAATATCGGACTTGACGACTACTTTTTTAAGTCCACTCGAATAGAAAAATTGTTTGCGTTTATCATTTTTTAATAATGGAGAATTCCTGATTAAACTCATTTTTTTACCTGATTGAAATTACTGGTTGGCCCTTGCCTGCTGATTAGATTTGCCACAATAAAATAATTCTTATGTCTTGGGGAAATAAGCTGCTCCTGGTTTTTATAGGATTCGCATTGCTAATGGGAACGCTGGTTTATAAATGTACACAACAAACTTTTGAGCTCGTATCCAATGATTATTATGGCGATGAACTG
>JANPHE010000302.1:0-1656 GCA_031424295.1 Segetibacter sp.
AGTGTATTCTTCAAAAATCGTCCGAATTTGCTTGGAAACTTCTCCATATCGGTCAAAATGCGTTTTAACAAAAATCAAATGTGGACACAGCCGCATCGCAACTGCCCCTGGCATTGCCGAATGCACGCCATATTTACGCGCTTCGTAACTTGCCGCCGACACTACCCCACGCTTGCCATTGCCGCCGACGGCAATCGGTTTGCCGCGCAGTTCAGGATTGTCGCGCTGTTCGACGCTTGCGAAAAACGCGTCCATATCTATGTGAATGATTTTTCTCAAATGTAAAACGTTGAATATTTGGCAAATATAAACACAAAATCGAACAAATTGTTAAAAATACTGAGGGGTATCCATTTACCTCATTTCTATGTTTCAAAATCATTTAATTTTTATTTTATATTAAAAATCAATATTTTATTTTAAATTTAAAATAATTGTCAAAATAAAAAAAGTACCGTATCTTTGGGCATCTTAAAATGGGTTTACACGCCTTATGAAGAAAATTAATTGACGAAGCTGTACGACCAAGTTATGCTCAGAAATTTCAATGCAAATTTTAGCAAAACCCAATCATACAGCTTCTGAATTTACTATTGATAACTTAAATACCGTCCTAATCATGTCAAAATGTATTATGTGCGAACGGCAAGTGCCGCCGCGTTCAGCCACTTCTAAATCTAAAAAAGCAACCGACCTTCTTTGCGATTCCTGCAAAAAAGCCATTGCTATCATAAAGAAGCAAAGCAAACTAAACTGGGCTAAAAGCACCAAACTGGAAAAAGGAAAATGTTTTGCCAATGCGGTAACCAATACGATTGCACCTGCCTGGTTGGGCACCAAATGGGATTTTAACGGAATAACCGAAGTTCCTCAGCAAGGTAAAATTGCATGCGGCTATTTTGTAACTACTGTTTTAAGAGATGCAGGATTGCCTATTGCCAGAGCTAAATTGGCTCAATGTACTTCCGAAAAAATGGTTACAACATTGGTACAAAATAAATACATAAACAGATTTAGCAATATTCCTATGACTGGCTTCATGAATCATTTAAAACTAAATGGGTTTGGGTTGTATATTATTGGACTAGACAACCATACAGGTTTCATTTTTAACGATGGTATAGATATTTGGTTCATACATGCCTCTTTTGTAGGAACGGGAGATGTGCAAAAGGAAAAAGCAGCTAATAGTTCTATCTTGAAAAACAGTAAATATAAAATAATTGGAAAGATGAGCGAAGATGAAAAGGTTTTGGACAAATGGGTAGCATACAGTTAGTTTGAATTTTGTAATCAACACATAAAGTTTAACCCAAATGAATAAATAACCTCTTGCTTCGTATATAGTGCTTAGTTATAATAGGGATTTATCATCCAATAAACTACCACGCCACTCACAGCCACAAAAAACCAAATTGGCCAAGTAATGCGTACCAATTTTTTGTGTTTTTCATACTCACCCGTTAGTGCACGATAAGCAGTAAATAAAATAAACGGGAGTATGATAGCTGCCAAAGGAATATGGGTTAACAAAAGTGCATAATAAAATATTCGTACTCCTCCAGCCTGCATTTTTTCGTTGAGGCTTAGTATGCCATCATGATCTAGATCGCCATACTTTGTATCGCCTGCCAATAAATGATGACAAATATAACT
>JANPHE010000303.1:0-8943 GCA_031424295.1 Segetibacter sp.
GAATTAAAATTCTAATAGCCCCCTCCGGCTCCCCGATTGGGGAGGGAACTAAAAATATAAAAAATGGAAAAACAAAAAAATGCCGTAGGTCGCCGTAAGGAAGCTGTAACTAGAGTTTTCATGAGCAGAGGCGAAGGCAAAATCACCGTAAACAATAAAGATTACAAACAATATTTCCCTTTGGTTTATTTGCAAAACCAAGTAGAACAACCTTTTAAAATAGTAGAAGCTGCTGATAAATTTGATGTAAAAATCAATGCAACAGGTGGTGGATTAAAAGGACAAGCAGAAGCAGCAAAGTTGGGTATTGCCCGTGCTTTGATAGCAACCAATCCTGAATTGCGTCCGGTTCTTAAAGCAGCAGGTTTGTTGAAGCGTGATCCAAGAAGTGTAGAACGTAAGAAGCCGGGTAAGAAGAAAGCAAGAAAGAGCTTCCAGTTCAGCAAGAGATAATTGCCCTCTAGCCCCCAAAAGGGGTGCTTGGGAAAAGTTCTTAATAAATTTTTTGAAAACTTTAAAAAAATAATGGCGTCTTATCTCCCTCCTTTGGAGGGTTGGGGAAGCCGATAATAATTATGGAAAATAACACTTCACTACAACAGCAACTTCTGGAAGCCGGCGTACATTTTGGTCACCTGAAGAAGAAGTGGAACCCAAAGATGTTGCCTTTCATCTTTGCTGAGAAAAAAGGGATTCACATTATTGACCTCAACAAAACTGTTGAAGGTTTGCAGGAAGCTGCAGCAGCCATGAAATCTATTGCGAAGAGCGGTAAGAAAATCATGTTTGTAGCAACTAAAAAGCAAGCAAAAGAAATTGTAACAGAAGCTGCACGCAAAATCAACATGCCGTTTGTAACGGAGCGTTGGTTGGGTGGTATGCTTACCAATTTCAACACCGTTCGTAAGAGTGTGAAAAAAATGCAGAGTATTGAAAAAATGCTGAATGACGGTAGTGCAGAAAGCCTTACCAAAAAAGAGCGTTTAACTTTAACTCGTGATAAAGAGAAGATGGAAAAAGTGTTAGGCGGTATTGCCCAATTGGGTCGTGCTCCTGCAGCTTTGTTCCTTGTTGATATTGGTCATGAACACATTGCGCTAGCTGAAGCCAAGCGTTTGGGTATCATTACTTTTGGAATGGTTGATACCAACAGCGATCCAAACAAAGTTGATTTTGCTATTCCAGCAAATGACGATGCTACCAAATCTGTAGCTATCATTACCAACTACATTGCCGCAGCTATAGCCGAAGGACTTGCCGAAAGACAAGCTTCTAAAGACGACGACGGTGACGGAGATGTGGATAATGATGCAGAAAAAAGAGCTGCTCGTTTACAAGCAGAAGCAGAAGCTGAAGCTGCAAGGAGTGGTGGTAAAGTACGCGGAGGACAAGCTCCTAAGCGTCGTGTACCAGGAGGAGTTAGCCGCAGACCTGCAGGTGGTGGCGGTCCAAGATAGTCTTAGCATCAAACAATTTTATAACCACATAGGCGCACTAGACACATAGCTTTGTGACCTTTGTGCCTATGTGGTTTTTTATAATTTTTTATTTAAACTAATAATTTATAATAGTATGTCAACTGCAACAATAACAGCCGCAGATATCAGTACACTACGCCAGGCTACAGGTGCCGGCATGATGGATTGTCGTAAAGCATTAACTGAAACCAATGGCGATTTTGAAGCCGCCATCGATTGGCTTCGTAAACAAGGACAAAAAGTGGCTGCCAAGCGTAGCGACCGCGAAGCAAAAGAAGGTGTTGTAATCGCTATGACAACTTCCGATAACAAAGCCGGAATAGTTTTGACTATCTCTTGCGAAACTGACTTCGTTAGTAAAAATGCTGATTTTGTAGCCTTTGCTCAAAGCATAGCTGACGCTGCCATTGCTAACAATGTAAAGAGCGCAGAAGAGTTGAACGAAGTAACCATAAACGGTGCTAAAGTTTCGGATATGATCAATGATAAACTAGCTTCTATAGGAGAGAAAATCGGCATTAGCCGTTTCGAAAGAATGGAAGCTCCATTTATTGCATCTTACATTCATGGCGCAAACCGTATGGGTGTTTTAGTAACTTTAAACAAAGAAGCGGCTGAAGCCGGAAGAGATGTGGCTATGCAAATTGCTGCAATGAACCCTTTGGCTGTAGATGCTGACAGTGTACCAGCCGAAATGGTAGAAAGAGAAAGAGCAATTGTAACAGACACGATTGCTGCTGATCCTAAAATGGCAGGTAAGCCTGCTGAAATGATCGCAAAAATTGCTGATGGCAAATTGAATGCGTTCTTTAAAGAAAACACATTGGCTGCACAGGCTTTTGTAAAAGACAACAGCAAAACTGTTGCGGAATATTTGAAGAGTATAGACAGTGACCTTAAAGTATTGGATTTTAAAAGAGTAGCTTTAGGATAATCAGCTATTAATAATAAATGAAAATGGACTGTCGTTTGACAGTCCATTTTTTTTGGATATATATAAATGCTGTATCTTTTGCTTGTCAATTTTTATTGTATTGAATCAGCAACTACACATATGGCGCAAGATGCCATTTATAAGGCTCATCATTCCTTTGATGGTTGGCATTGTGTTGCAGTTTTATGCTGACATTTCTACTAGCATTCTTTTGACAGTTGCTGGTTTTTCCACCATTCTACTAGCATTGTTTATTGTTTCAGCGTTCACCATCAAATACAAGATCCGATGGATTCAGGGAATTGCAGTTTACCTCCTGTTCTTATGTCTGGGTGCTTTTTTGGTAGTGGCTAAAGACGTTAAAAACAGCGATCAATGGGTCGGAAATACCCAAACAGATAATGCTACTTTTCTGGTCACCTTACAAGAACCGCTGATAGAAAAAGCAAAATCGTATAAAGCAGAAGCTACGATAGATGCCATACAATTTTCCGGAAATTGGAAAACGGTAAGCGGAAGGCTACTCATTTATATAAGCAAGGATAGCCTGCTACCCAATCTGCAATACGGCTCACAATTATTGTTTAAAAAACCGCTTCAGGAAATAAAAAATTCCGGCAATCCTGGCAATTTCAATTACAGCCAATACAATGCATTTAAAGACATCTATCAACAGGTGTTTCTAAAGCCTGACGATTATATCATTGCAGCTACAAGAAATAAAAATGCGTTTCAGGAATGGCTTTTCAATGTTCGTTCAAAAGTGATTGCTACACTTCAACAGCATATTCATGAAGATAGAGAATCTGGCGTAGCAGAAGCATTGCTCATTGGCTACAGAGATGATCTGGATAAAGATTTGGTTCAAGCTTACAGCAATACCGGTGTAGTACACATTATTGCTATTTCCGGCCTTCACCTTGGAATGATTTATGGAGCATTGGTATTGCTGCTGCAGCCTTTCAGAAAAACGAAATGGATTCGAATTGCAAAGCCCATCATTATTTTAGCAGTGTTGTGGATTTTCTCTTTGCTGGCCGGAGGTGTTCCTTCTATCCTAAGGTCGGCTGTTATGTTTACATTTATCGTTATTGGCGAAGCATTCGATCGAAAATCGTCGATATACAATACGCTGGCGTCTTCGGCTTTTGTATTGTTGGTTATTAACCCATACTACTTATGGGATATCGGATTTCAGCTATCCTATATTGCCGTTTTAAGCATCGTTACTTTTTCTGCTCCGGTTTACAACCTTATTTATCTAACAAACAAGACGCTTGATTTTATTTGGCGGCTTTCTTCGGTAACCCTATCTGCCCAAATACTCACCTTGCCCATTATTTTTTATTCATTCCATCAGTTTCCTAATTATTTTTTGATTACCAACTGTATTATTGTTCCGCTTTCTTCTATTGCGCTTTTTGCAGAATTAGGCATTCTTATTTCTTCGTTTTTCCCTTCTTTGGCTGCATTGGTTGGCAAATGCACGGAGTTTTTTATTTGGGTAATGAATGAGTTTATTGTTGTGGTGGATCGATTTCCATTTGCAGTTTATGATGGCATTCAAAACAGCATTGCAGAAACTATTCTTTTATATATCGTTATTATTGGCTTGAGCTATTTTTTAATGATGAAGTATAAACCTGCGCTTTTAATTAGTTTAATAGCAATTTCCTTGTTTACGGCAATCAGCAGTATCGAAAATTACTATAGAAAAAAACAGACGGAGATTGTTGTATATAATATTCCAAAATTACAAGGCATTGATTTTATTGCCGGAAAGCAATATGCTTTTTTGGGAGACAGTATTTTGCTGGAAGATGGCTATGCCAGAAATTTTCATCTTAAGCCTGCCCGAACTTTATACAGGACCGCAGAAAGCAATCGTTTGGAAGATTTGTATATATCAAAACCCTTTGCTCAGTACTTTGGCAAAAAAGTCGTGTTGATTGACAAACCTTATTCATTCAAATCGCCAAAAAAAATAAAAGTAGACATAATCGTTATTTCACATACTCCCAAAGTGAACATTGCAGATCTTGCCAATACGTTTGATTGTGATCAATATGTGTTTGATGGTTCTAACAGTATGTGGAAGATTAACCGATGGAAAAGAGATTGCGACAGCCTACATTTGCGCCAATATTCAACTACAGACAACGGGGCGTATATTTTGAAAATTAATTAGTTCCCAATTGTAGCCAAGGTGAAAAAACCTGATTGTTTCAAGTTTTGAAAAGCATATACGGCAATGAGTAGTGGATACAAAATTTTAGCTTATGCAAAAGAAAATACAATCAGCACTTATTTCAGTTTTTTACAAAGACGGTCTGGATAAAATCGCGACCAAACTTCATGATCTTGGCATTACCATTTATTCAACAGGAGGCACAGAGAAATTTATTACAGACCTGGGTATTCCTTGTGTAGCAGTTGAGAATCTAACTACTTACCCATCTATTTTGGGAGGTAGAGTAAAGACCCTACATCCTGCCATATTTGGTGGCATATTGGGCAGAAGAAATCTGGAACAGGATGTACAGGAGATGAACCAATTCAACATTCCGGAAATGGACCTTGTGATTGTTGATTTGTATCCTTTTGAAGAAACGGTGGCTGCTACCAATGATGAAAAATCCATCATAGAAAAAATTGATATCGGCGGTCCGTCCATGATCAGGGCTGCTGCCAAAAATCACCAGGATGTAGTGGTGATAGCCGCTAAAGAGGATTATGCAGCTTTGCTTTTATTGCTTGAGTCGCAGAATGGCGAAACAACCCTCGAACAGCGAAAAGAGTTGGCAGCTAAAGCCTTTAAAGTGGTGATGAATTATGACATTGCCATCAGCAATTATTTTAATCCCGACTTCATCATTCCTCAGCGAAATACGGTAAGAAAAAATTTACGCTATGGAGAAAATCCGCACCAACAGGCTTTTTTTGAAGGTTTTCCTGATGCGGTTTTTACACAACTTCATGGCAAAGAAATATCGTACAACAACCTCGTGGACATTGATGCTGCCATAGAGTTGATTGCAGAATTTGTAACGGATGAAAAAGCATTTGCTATCATCAAACACACCAATGTTTGCGGCATAGCACTTCGATCCACTGTATTGGAAGCATGGACTGCAGCACTTGCCGGCGATCCCGAAAGTGCATTTGGTGGTGTATTGGTGTGCAACGATACCATTGACAAAGCAACCGCGGAAGCCATCAATGAACTCTTTTTTGAAGTATTGATTGCACCTACATTTGATGAGGATGCGCTAACCATTTTGCAGCAAAAAAAGAATCGCATTTTGCTACAGTTAAAAGCTATTCCGGCAAGCAAAGGGATGGTAAAATCTATATTGAATGGCGTATTGATGCAGACAAAAGATACGGGCAGCTTTGCTGAATGGAAAGAAGTAGGAGGCAGAGCAACCACAGACTCTGAAAAGGAGAATCTGGCATTCGCAAACATCATATGCAAACACCTGAAAAGTAATGCCATTGCGTTGGTGAAAGACAAACAAATGGTAGGCAAGGGTTGCGGACAAACAAGCAGAATAGATGCGCTGAGACATGCGATAGAAAAAGCAAAGCAATTCAATTTTGACCTCAAAGGTGCCGTGTTGGCTTCCGATGCTTTTTTCCCGTTTAATGATTGTGTACAGATTGCACATGAAGCAGGCATTGAAGCATTTATTCAACCTGGCGGTTCTGTAAGGGACAAAGACAGTATTGATTATTGTGTAGAGAAAAACCTGGCAATGGTGATGACGGGGTTAAGGCATTTTAAGCATTAGTTGAAGGGTGTCATTTGACCAATGATTTGATAATTTTTTGGTTTGATTTCTTTTATTGCTTACTATTAGATGGCTAAACATTTTTTGTTGTCGCACTTACCCTTTTGTGTCACGCCGATTTTTTTCTTGTCACTCCGATCCGCCGCGGTGGAGAGGAGTCTCAATCCACCACCAACTTTTGCGCTTCACAACTTTCATCACTCATTACCCTTACCAAATACACCCCTTTAGACAAAGAAGCAATGTTTAAAGCTACCACAGAAAGCCCGTTTACTTTTTGTGATAATACCGTTCTACCCGTAGCATCTACAACATCAATCTGTCTCATGTTTTTGCAAGAGAAATTAACCCTGTTTTTTGCAGGATTAGGAAAAATGGTGAGCGGTGATGTTGGTTGATCAAATACCATCCTTCTTACCTCAGAGTAACTTCTCATTCCATCTTTGTCTATACTTTGAACTCTATACAAAGCCCACGGTGCTGTGCCATTCAATTTATCATCTATAAAACTATACTCATTCCTTAGTCTGTTGTTCGCACTTACTTGTCCAACATTCTCAAACTCATTAGTACCTCTGTAGCTGCGTTGTATATTGAAGTGGCTTACATTTTCTTCATTGGCGGTTTGCCATTTTAACCTCACCACCAACCCCTCTCCAAAGGCAGAGGGGGGAAGAACAGATGTGGTAAAGTTTAGCCACTTTAGCGGCAGTGGATTTACACTTACATACACCGTATCTCTACTCGTAAAACCACACACAGTTTGCTCTATTACATAAAAATCGGTTTGCGTAGGTGAAATGGTAAACCCCGGTACACCTGTTTGAAACAACACCCCATTACTCTTATACCATTTGATGCTTGGTATGCCACTAATGAGGCTGCCTATAAAGGCACTGCCACCCAATGCTATAGTGGTATCGGGCCCGGCATCTGCTTTGACTTGGAAACTGTCTAATGAGTAAACGGAGACGTCGTCAACATAGTAAGCCACCCCATAATAGCCTGTTGATTGTACCACCGAAATAGTTGTATTGTTGTTGTCTTTGAAATTGCCCAATGTTAAAAACTTTTCGCCACCTTGTCCAGTAAAAACTCCAGCAACTTTTACCCAATTAAGCGTGTCGGATATAACTGAAGTAGTATTAATAACCTGTGGATTGGCAGGAATGATTTGTTTGGGGGGATTAGCAGCAGTATCTGCATAAATAGCACTATTAGTAAGCAAAATTGATTGATTATTGCAAGCCAATTGATATCCATTTATCCTAGCGATATAGCACTCCGAATAATAGCATTTATTACTTTGCAGCGTGTCGGTTAGCACTATCTGAAAGTAATTCCTCGAATTACTGCCATTGTAATAGAACATTGCAATATAAGCATTTCCATTTTTTGCTAATTGATAGCATTGTTCACCTGTAGGGCTTGATTGGTTTAAGGGAACACCTAGGGTATCATTGTTAGTACATGAATTTAAATAGCTTGCACCTTTAAAATCTGGTTTATACCAAATATCTGGGGTGTTGTTTTTTTGGATATTAATATCAAGATTTGAATATCTTGGACAATTAGTATATTGTTCAAAACTCGAGTTGGGAACTAAATTTGTTTGTGAGAATAATGAAAAACAGGTTAATGCCTGGGTGAAGAATACCCACCAAAAAACTTTATTTTTTTTTACAAACTTGAATTTCATATTATCTCCTACTAACCATTAATTTTCCGAAAAATTGTTGCCCTTTTACATCAATTGCCTTAATAATGTACATCCCGTTAGACCACCTACTTACATCTATTTGTATAACATCGTTGCCGCTTGTATTGCCCTGCCATACCTGCCTTCCTGAAACATCAATTATATCAATAGTATTCATTTTGGAACAGTTTATCGTTATGGTAGTACTAGAGGGATTGGGATATATATTCAGAACTCCGATTGGCGATTTAGCGATAGGTGTAACTTTCTTTTTTAATCGTATGAATTCAAAAGTCTTTGTATTTTCTGTACCACCTCTAGCTTCAAACTCAGGTTCGCAAGTGTTTTCAAACACTACAATCTCACCATTTAGCGCATTAAACAAATTGCGGACTGCATACACCACTAAACCGTATTTGATTGGGCACTTATTTGCCAATGCAAGCATCTTGCTATTGTCAGGTACCCAACTAGATTCATTGTGCATTCTCACTAGCCAATTAAAGTATTGATAATAGCTAGAGTCTAAAGGAGATTGACCCGGCCATACCCCTAAGAGTAAGGCTACTTTATCATATTGCCCCGTAGCTACGTATCGTGCGGCATAGTGTATAAAATCGAGGTTACTCCAATGATTATCAAACATAAACTGCTGTAAGCTGTTGCTGCTAATTAATAGATTTGGATTTGCATTTAGCAATTCGTACAATTGTTGCTGCATTACCATTAATCTATCTTCGGGGTCATCATTGGGTAGTAGAATGGTACCTTCGGCTATTTCTTCTAATAGGGTTTTGGGCCGTTGATAATTTAAATTTGCTCCGGCACAACGGTCACAATTGGAGCTCGAGGTAGGTTTTTCAATTAGTCCGTTGGTATTACTGTATATTCTAAAAAATACGGGCACATCTGCATAACCAGATCCATGCGGATTAACTTCCTGATATAATGGGTTGTTCAAAATTACAAAAGGCGACTGTGCAGGTAAACTATTTATGGTATAGGTCATGTATTTATCATTCGCTGACGGCCAACCACCGG
>JANPHE010000304.1:0-21204 GCA_031424295.1 Segetibacter sp.
CGAATGCAAAGACTTGTTTGATAGAGGTTTCAGAGAAGTAACGCTGTTAGGCCAAAATGTAGATAGTTACAATTGGATGGATGAACAAAATGACAGAATGGTCACATTTGCCAAATTGCTGGAAATGGTGGCATTGGTTCATCCATTGTTAAGAGTAAGATTTAGCACATCGCACCCAAAAGACATAACCGACGAAGTGTTGTTCACTATGGTCAGGTATGATAATATCTGCAATTATATTCACCTGCCTGTACAAAGTGGAAGTACTCGTATCCTGCAACTTATGAATCGTACCTACACCAGAGAATGGTATATGGCAAAATTGGATCGCATTAAAGAGATAATGCCCGATTGTGGAATAACCTCCGACATCATTTCAGGATTTTGTACAGAAACTGAAGAAGACCACCAGGATACTTTGTCTATAATGGAATATGGAAAGTTTGATCTGAGCTATATGTACTTTTATAGCGAAAGACCGGGAACACTTGCTGCAAAAAGATTTGATGATGATGTACCGCTGGAAACAAAAAAGCGCAGACTTCACGAGATTGTGAAGTTTCAGAACAAGCTTTCTCAAATTAGCAATGCTGATGATCTTGGTAAAACATTTACTGTATTAATAGAAGGAAACTCTAAGAAAAGTGAAGAAGATTGGTCAGGAAGAAGTAGTCAGAATAAAATGGTCGTTTTTCCTAAAGGGAATTATGGTAACAAAAAGGGAGATTATGTTGATGTTTTAATTTCCAGAGTTACCGGCGCTACTTTAATTGGCGAAATAGTAGAAAAAATATATTAACGGCTTTAATCACTTTGCTAAAAAAGCAATGAAGAGGTTTGACATTAAAAGTAAAAAATGGACTTACAATCAATAAAAAACAGGTTTGGAATAATAGGTAACAGCCCGGCATTGAATCATGCACTCAATGTAGCAGTTCAGGTATCCGCTACAGATTTAAGTGTATTGATTGTAGGAGAAAGCGGTGTAGGAAAAGAAGTGTTTTCTCATATCATTCATGCGCTTTCAAGCAGAAAACACAACCCATTTATTGCAGTAAACTGCGGTGCAATACCAGAAGGAACAATAGACTCAGAATTATTTGGACATGAAAAAGGGTCATTTACTGGTGCTGCAGATAGCCGCAAAGGTTATTTTGAAACGGTCAATAGCGGTACTATTTTTTTGGACGAAATTGGAGAAATGCCCATTGGCACCCAGGCTAGGTTGCTGAGAGTATTGGAGACAGGTGAATTTATTCGTGTTGGTTCTTCTAAAGTTCAGAAGACTGATGTAAGGATAATAGCAGCCACCAATAAAGATCTGTTGGAATATACGCATACCGGAAAATTCAGAGAAGACCTTTACTACCGTCTAAGCACTGTACCAATTCGCGTTCCGTCGTTAAGAGACAGGCCAGAAGATATCCAGTTGCTATTCAGGAAGTTTGTTGTTGACTTTGCTGAAAAATATAAAACAACACCAGTACAGCTTGATGAGGAAGCAAGAAATATGTTGGTTCGTTATCCGTGGAAAGGAAACATTAGAGAACTGAAGAATATCGGAGAACAAATTTCACTATTAAGTGCAGATAGAAATGTTTCCTCTACGCAATTGCGTCAGTTTTTGCCCGAAGTAAACAATATGAGCCGTTTGCCAATACTAGCAAGTCAATCTCCTAATAATGGATCAACCGGACATGAATTTGCAAATGAACGGGAGATATTGTATAAGTTGTTTTTTGATATGAAAAGGGATGTAACAGAGCTAAAGAAAATGTTTCTTGATCTGGTTCAAAACCCATCTTCTGCCAGTTCTGCTGTTGCCTATGCAAGGGACACTTTAATGCATGATTATCCGGAAACCAACTTGCACCAGGCTCCTTCACCACAATTGCAACAAGGAGTTTACAATGCGCCCCAACCAGTCCTGGTTAATGATATCCACCATCATGAAGAAGTTGAGGAGTCGCTTAACATTATGGATAAAGAAAAAGAACTCATCATTAAATCGTTGAAAAAACACAAAGGAAAAAGAAAGGATGCCGCCAGCGAATTGGGCATCAGCGAAAGAACTTTATATAGAAAACTTAAGGAGTATGACATTGATGATTAATAATAAAATAGCTGGTATAACAGCTATTATGTAGCTATTCACTTCTCATTGTAAAAGAAATCCTGAATTTGAAAAAAATGAAGTTTATCCAGTTGATCATTTTATTGACCCTTACTACTTCTTGCGGGGTATATTCATTTAAAGACGTGAGTATTCCGCCTGAGGTAAAAACAGTAAAAATTGGTTTTTTCGAAAACAAAGCATCTTATATCAATCCGCAATTAGCCCCGTTACTTACAGACCGGCTTCAACTTAAAATTACCAATCAAACAAGGCTTACAAGAACCAATAGCGATGATGCCCATTATCAGATTAGTGGTTACATATCTCAAGATAATATTTCAACTGCAGGTATTACCAACCAGCAATCATCCATTAACCGGCTTACAATTGGCGTTCACCTTTTGTTTAGGAACACATTGACAGGAAAATCAAATGAATATGATGTTAGCAGAAACTTTGACTTCAACGCAAACCTCTCCCGCCAGCAGGCTGAGGCGCTACTAAAGGAGGAGATTTTGAAAAATGTAACAGATGAAATTTTCAACAGGATTTTTTCTAATTGGTAGGTAATTGTACTTTCACCATATGAATCATTCGGCAACCAAAATTCTACAAAAACATACGGGCTTTGATAATATTGATTCAATAACTATTGATTCTCTAAAAAAAAGCTGTTCAGACAATCCTTATTTTCCAATATTTCAGTTGTTTTTAGCTGAAAAGTTGAAAAGAAATACAGGAACAGATGGTCTGGAACAATTGCAGAAAACAGCATTGTACTTTCCCAATGAGCTTTGGCTGAAAAGTCAGTTAACAGCACCTCCTGCTGAAATTGTAGAACAATTGCCAACGGCAATTATTTCGCCTTCAAATGACAGTAATAATCCAGCTGACATTAATCCTGCACTTACAAACTATTCTTCGGAAGACGAGTTGGAGGCAGCAGCGGTTTTGGCTTATAAAGTATTAGCATTAAAAGACGATGACGTTGCAGAAAATGCACCGGTTACTGAAATAGAACCCGTTGTTTTCGATGCTCAGGACAAAAACTCCCCTGTTTCAATAACCGAAAATGAAAACGAGCAAGGGAGAGCCAATGATGAAGTCGAAGAAATTTCTACTCAATTAATTGATGAAGCAACTGCTGATATCAATACCCGAAATGACATTGAAGAAGAACCTTCGATTATCAATGAGGTGTCTGATGAAGCCATAGTAGTAATAGACACTCAACCATCATTTAACGAGGAAGTTGTGATGAATGAGCAAGTTTCAAACGAAATTGAAAATGAATCTGTAAGTACAAATGAAGAAGTTGATGGCATTTCAACACAAAAAATAGAGGAATCAATTGCTGATACCAATACCCATCCTGACGTTAAAGCAGAACCTTCGATTGTCAATGAGGTGTCTGATGAAGCCATAATAGAGGAAGACATTCAACCATCACTTGAAGAATATGCCGCCTTTACAATAGCAGATCCACTCAATATAGTTGAGGCTGAAGTATCAGAAGACGTTAGCGATCCAAAAATTAATATTGGGGAAATAATTTCCGGAGAGGAAGAACCACAAGATGACACAGTTCTTAATTCCCTAGCAGACGAAGTGATAACCAATGATGACTTATTTGTAATTACAGAAGGGGAATCTGATACCACTTTTGATTCTTTGGAAAGAGAATTAACCCCTTCGCAAGAAAACGAAGAGGAACCTGATGAACATGAAAGAATGTTCAGAAATATTAAAGCGATGCTTGACTCGACTGTTGAAGAAGCACAAGCAAATGCTCACGGAGATGGAATTGATATAGATCCATACCACACCATAGATTATTTTGCATCTCAGGGCATTAAGCTTGACTTTGATCAGAATCCAAATGATCAACTCGGAAAAAACCTAAAGAAATTTACCCATTGGTTAAAGCATATGAAAAAGCTTGGACCAGAAGACATTATTGAGTCCACACCTGGTTCGGAAACAGAATCTGAAATCCAACAAATAGCAGATTCTTCCAATAAAATAAAGGAAGTTGTGACCGAAGCAATGGCACAAGTATTGGAAATACAAGGTAAAAAAGCAAAAGCAATAGAACTTTACAACAAATTAAGTTTTTTATATCCCCTTAAAAGTACTTACTTTGCCGACCGAATTAAAAATTTAAAAGGCAACTGAGATGACAATTTTATTCTTGATCTTAATCGTTTTAGCTAGTGTGGTTTTAGGATTTATTATCTTAATTCAAAATCCGAAAGGTGGTGGTTTAGCTGGCAATGTTGCCGGTATCAGCAACCAATTTATGGGTGTAAAACAAACCAACGATGTGCTGGAAAAAGGCACATGGATATTTGTTTCGCTTATAGCTCTTTTATGCCTCTGTTCTACACTTTTTATAAGTGGTGGCGCAGTAGAACAAAGTGATGTATTGAAGAAGATTAATACAAACCAAGCTACTACTCCTGCAAGGCAAACACAACCGGACCCTGCTCCGCAGCAAGCGCCTCCTCCTACACAAACGCAACCATAATTTTATTGAAATATTTATAAAGGCACTTATCAAAAGATAGGTGCCTTTTGCATTATAGCCAATTCAATGATAATTTTGATAATTACAGGAGAACAATTCGAAGATATGGGTTAAACGTAATATTGGCATCAATAATTCCAATCTCTTTTTTGCAATTCCCAATGAAATACCAGCTTATAAAAATCCGGAAATAACGCTATCTGAATGGCCTTCAAGGTATATTCATTTGTTATTAACCAATATTTATGTAATAGTGTGCATAGCGGCATCATATTAGAAGTAATTTTCAACATCAAAAATCAGCAGTACCTAAAAAACTACATTTGATATGTCTAACTACCTAACCATGTCACCAGCATTTGAAAGCGAAAAAAATATGAAAGCTTCTATATACACCGCAATGGTGTGTGCTTTGCTATTCATTGTTTTCTTTTTTGTAAAATGGACCCTACCACTTATCCCTCCTCCACCTTTTGAAGAAGGGATTGAAGTTAATCTGGGAAATATCGACGAAGGTTTGGGAGATATTGCACCCCAGGTTCCAGGAGATCCGGCTAAAGACCAAAGTCAGGCTTTTTCTCCACCACAATCTTCAACTCCGGCACCGCAGGAGCAAAATATTAATGGTGACGAAAATGAAACAGATGAGGCTCCTGTTGTCAATAATGTAGTAAAACCAGCCAAAGTAATAGATGTAGTCAAAAATACCCCCGCAATTAAAACAACTACAAATGTTCAACCAATAGCAAACGCCGCACCTACTCCTCCCAAACCTAAAGCAGTATATGGTGGGGGCACTATTGGCACCGGAGGCAATGGAGCAGATTCATATAACAATGTACGCAATCAAGGAATAGCAGGAGGAAATGGTGACCAAGGAAGTGCCAATGGCAACCCTAATTCAGATAGTTATACAGGAAATGGTGGCAGCGGAAATAATGGCGTAACCATAAGAAGTGGATTAAAGAACAGGAAGTTTACTAAATTGCCATCGTTCGAGGACGACTTCAACGAAAACGCGAAAGTGGCAGTCGATATAAAGGTCGATAAGAATGGAAACGTAATAGCCGCTAGCGTTAACCCAAAAGGCACCACTACGACAAATGCTGGAATAAGATCCATTGCTACCAGAAAAGCTATGCAATTAAAATTAAACGTCGGCGATGAAGACGAACAGTCAGGTACCATACTTTTTCAATTTAAGCTGAGAGGATAGAAACTATTAACAAATAAACTTGCTAAACCGTAGCTTTGATGCTACGGTTTTTTTTATGCTTGATTATAAACAAACAATTGACTACTTATTTACCCGATTACCAATGTTCAGCAGAATAGGTGCTGCTGCATATAAAGCTGACCTTAGTAATACGATAAGGCTTTGTGATAATTTGGAAAATCCTCAAAACAAATTTAAAAGCATCCATATTGCTGGTACCAATGGAAAAGGTTCCACTAGCCATATGCTGGCAGCGATTTTTCAAACAGCTGGTTACAAAACCGGGCTTTATACTTCCCCGCATTTAAAAGACTTTCGAGAAAGAATAAAAATAAATGGTGAAATGGTTTCTGAAGCATTTGTCATTTCTTTTACCGAACAAATTAAAGGGCTAATAGAAGAAATAGAGCCCTCTTTCTTTGAGATTACTGTAGCCATGGCATTTTCGTGGTTTGAGCATAATAAGGTTGACATTGCAATAATTGAAACTGGCCTTGGAGGAAGGCTTGACAGTACAAATATTATTACCCCTGAACTTTCAATTATTACCAATATAGGCTTTGACCACATGAGCCTATTGGGAAATACTTTAGAAGCAATAGCATCAGAGAAAGCCGGAATTATAAAGAAAAACATACCCGTAGTTATTGGAGAGACAACACCAGAAATAAAATTGGTTTTTGAACAAAAAGCCGGTTTTCTTCACGCTCCTATTCATTTTAGTTACAATAAGTATTTTATAACTAATTATGAAGCAATTGATGGTTTTCTCAGGGTGGATTTAATGAACAATGAAAATGGTGAGAGGAAAGAATATAATCTCGATCTGAATGGCATTTATCAGCTTAAAAACTTGCTACCAGTATTATCGGCCATTGAAATTTTAAAGGCTACATGGGAGATAAAAGATGAACATATCACCAATGCCCTTTATCAAATAAAAAAATTGACTGAACTACATGGTCGATGGGAAGTATTACATACTAAGCCATATACTGTTCTTGATGTTGCTCATAATGAAGATGGAATAAAACAAGTGTTAATGCACATAGATACCATTAATCTTAACAAGCTACACATCGTAATTGGGATGGTAAAAGATAAAGAAATAGATAAGGTATTAGCCTTGCTTCCAAAGCAAGCAACTTACTATTTTGCAAGTGCTTCAATACCTCGGGCTATTCCCGCTGACGAATTAATGCAAAAAGCAAACGATGATTACTTCTTACTTGGAAACAGTTACAATAACGTGACAACTGCATTGCAACAAGCCATCAACAATTCGCAAAAAAATGACATGATTTTGGTTTGTGGTAGTGTTTTTTTGGTTGGAGAAGTGGATACCACTGTTATTAAATGGAATTAATTCATTTAATAAAGTACAACCCATTTATTATCCAATAATCTTAAAAAAAATGAAGCGAAAACTTGAAAATAAAAAAATGATAAAAAAATTCCAGATTATCCTTGTCATTTAATCATTATAAACTCGAATGTAATTTTATAATTTGTAAGTATAATTAGCTAATTTTAAAATAATTAATTAAAATATTATTACAAAACTTGTTTACGAATAAAAAATAAAGAACCCTGAAAAAAATTCTAATTGAATGCTTTCCATTTTTTCTTCAATTAAATAATTTATTTTAGCCGCATCGCTAATACTTTTGAATTAGCAATTAATAAAATAAGTATACTTATAAAAACACCTAAAAGCTGAATGATGATGATGAAAAAAACATCAATTTTTATTGTTCTTTATTTTTCCTTGTCATCAATTGTTAATGCCCAGAACTTATTTCATAGTGCCGGATCAACAGTTTCTGTCATGTATGCAACATTGGCAAGAGGTTCAACTTTACAACAGGACAGATTTGCGATTACTCATGCCCACTTAAACTACTTTCCAAGATATAATCTACCATTAGCATACAATACTTCTGTAAGCATTGGTGCCCCTATTGGTATCGGAGCTGCATTTATAGACAATAACTTCATGGGCATTCACAAAACTTTTTTTTCATATGAGTTGCCTTTTGTCATTGATTATAATATTGGTTTTAAGTCCTCAACTGATCCCGGAGATGATATTATTGGTTTTTATTTAGGTGCAGGATATAGTTTAATGAATACCGTAGGACTTGATAGCATTTCTGATACCAAATTTATACCTAACAGTAGCGGCATTGTAACAAGAGTTGGTGCTCGGTTACCATTTTCTTATTCAACAACTCATAAGGGAATGACAATTGGTATGTACTACAAGCTTGGGGGTGGTGTTGAAAAATTCAGAACATTTGGCATCAATGTGTTTGTGGATTTTTAATTGTATCTAATAAAATTATTTTCAAGCGCTACATTTTGTTATTTAAAAGCATCTGTTAAATATCCCTATATTTCCTAATCTCAATGTTAAACTGAACCGGTTGTTTCATCATTTCATTACTGTTTTGGTATGTTTGCTAACTCTATAAAATAACTACAGTATTATAAAATGATTGCAAATTTACTCTATTCGAGATTACTAATAGTTACATCAGCAATATCTATGTTTATTACCGTGTCTTGTGCACAGCAAGAAACGATGACCGTAAATACTTCAAATTCGAAAATAATGGAAAATATAAATACAGATACTGCCACATTCGGTGCAGGTTGTTTTTGGTGTGTTGAAGCAGTCTTTCAACAACTTGATGGAGTATTAAAAGTAACGAGTGGCTATAGCGGAGGCCACATACCTAACCCAACCTATGAGCAAGTTTGTACCAAAACTACAGGTTATGTAGAGGTATGTCGGATAGTGTACGACCCTTCAAAAATTAGTTTTGATGAATTGCTTGAAGTATATTGGAAAGTACATGATCCTACTACTCCTGATCAACAAGGAAATGATAAGGGGCCTCAGTATCGGAGTGTTATTTTTTATCACGATAAGGAACAAAAAGACAAATCTGAAAATTATAAATCTTTACTCAACAAGTCTGGGGCATGGGACAAACCTGTCATTACAGATATAGAGCCAATAAAGAATTTTTATGAGGCCGAGCAATACCACCAGAATTATTTTAATGCCAATCCAGATCAAATGTATTGTAGGTATGTGATACAGCCCAAAGTTGAAAAATTTGAAAAGATATTTAAAGACAAATTAAAGAAATCGGCTCACTAAAAAATTTTCGTTTTTTCTTTGATCAACTGGTGTAATAATTTTCTCTTTCGTGAATTATTAAACATTGTTCAACAAAAAACCTAAAGAACATTTCTAATTTGTTTTTCTGATAAGCTTAAAACAAAACTTCGTTTGAGCTTATCAAAAACGATAAAAGCATCTTGATCAAAACTTAGCCTCGTCCGAGCATTAAAATACATCTTTTAAATATCAATAAGACTTGGATATAAATACAATTTAAACGATTTTCGAAAAGAAATCTTCTCCTAGCTTTACCACCAATTAGTATTTCTCTATTAAATACTAGCATCAAAGCTGCACCTTTGCACCAACCAACATTATTCTAAGAATGCTCAAACCTGCACTAGAAAGAAAACTTGGATTGGGACAAGCTACCGCCATCAACATGATTGATATGGTTGGCATAGGTCCATTCATTACCCTGCCTATGGTGATTGGTCTTATGAATGGTCCATGGTTTCTATATGCCTGGGTTGCTGGTGCTGTTTTGTCTTTTATTGATGCCATGATCTGGAGCGAATTGGGAACTGCTTTTCCTAAAGCTGGCGGCAGTTATAATTTCTTAAAAGAAGCTTATGGACCAAATAGTGCAGGCAAGTTGATGAGTTTCTTATTTGTTTGGCAAACAATGATTCAAGCACCTTTGGTTATTGCTTCTGCTTCTATCGGATTTGCATCTTATTTTTCTTATCTATTGCCATTAACCAGTATTCAAAGTAAGCTATTGAGTGGTTCAATCGTTATTTTAATTGTTATTCTGCTCTACAGAAAAATTGATTCTATAGGAAAAATAAGCATCTTTCTCTGGGTTGGTGTCATTGCAACCTTGTTTTGGATTATTGGAAGCGGTATTGCTCATGGAAATTTCTTGACGCCCATAGCTCATATCAATGACGGGCTTACACTTAACGCAGCATTTGCTTCAGCCATTGGATTTGCAAGTGTAAAAACAGTTTATAGCTATCTTGGTTATTACAATGTTTGTCATTTAGGAGGCGAGATTATTAATCCTCAAAAAAACATTCCTCGGAGCATGTTTATTTCTATAGCAGGCATTGCGGTATTATACCTATTAATGAACGTGAGTGTAGCGAGTGTAATACCCTGGCAACAAGCAAAGGATAGTGAATTTGTACTAAGCCTATACATGCAACATTTGGCAGGAAATACCGCTGCTAAAGTAATCACTATTCTAATCTTGTGGGTGGCTTTTGCTTCTGTCTTTTCTGCAACATTGGGTTATAGTCGCATTCCATATGCAGCGGCTTCTGATGGTGCATTTTTTAAAATATTTGCCAAAGTACATCCTACCAAACACTTTCCGCACATATCCCTATTGGTTCTGGGAAGTATTGCATTTATCTTTAGCCTGATTTTCAAGCTGAGCGAAGTAATCAGTGCTATTCTTGCAATGCGTATTTTAATACAATTTATCGGACAGGCTATAGGTCTGCTGATTTTAAGGAAAACCAGAAATGAAAATGAATTTCCTTATAAAATGCCATTATATCCGTTGCCTGTTTATTTAGGTATCGGCATTTGGCTTTTCATACTTTATAAAACCAGCTTACAGATGGTTTCTTATGGGCTTTTCGTAATTAGTATTGGGTCTATAGTTTATTTCGCAAAGGCGAAAATCAACAAAGAATGGCCTTTCATTTATTAGTAGATAAATTTGCTAATGATAGATTAATGTTCATTTTTTATTACCCATTGATTGCCGAAAATAAATATTCGCTTCATTTTGATGCTTACTTTTGAAGACAATGAAAACAAATTTTCTACTGCTTGTTATTGTCACTGTTCTCATTTTTGGTTGTAAAAAAGAAGCAGACACGGTGAATGTTTCCTACCAACTAAATGCTTCTACACTAACTGGCGATCATTTTTATGTAAGCTATATAACTGAAACAGGCGATACCATTACTGAACACGAACATCCTGGTTTCAACTATTCGTTTACTACAGCTAAACCGTTCAATACTTATATAAAAGCAGAAGTTAATCCTATTGACTCTTACGATTTTACAGTCAAGATTGTAGTTGATGGAAATATTGTGCAGCAACAAACTGCTTCAACTGCTTCGGGAGCAGTGGCAACGATTGTTCTTAAATATGCAGCTCAATAGGGCATATATATTCCTATTCAATTTGCCATAGTTTTCAAGGTCATTTTCGTTTATTCAATTGTGTTAATAAATAGCATTTTTTTTAACAAATTAATAAAACTACTTTGGCAACAAATTCTGAATTATGAAACATTTCAAACCAATATTAATTGTAGTTTTATTTTGCCTATCGCAGCCAATTTTTGCGCAAAAAATGAAGGTTTCGGGAAAAGTTATCAATGCGTCAAACGGCTATGCTATTGAAAGCGTAGCAGTTGTAGTAAAATCAACTGGTACTGGAACTGTAACCAATGTTTCGGGAATATATTCTGTGAATGCAGATCCTAATGATGTATTGGAATTTAGTATTGTTGGGTTTTCTTCCCAATCAATTCAGATAAATGGAAGATGGGAAATCAATGTTCAGCTGCAGCCATCACTTACCGAACTCAATCAAGTGGTATTGGTAGGAAGCCGAGGTGCAGGTAGAATAAAAACAGAAACGGCTGTACCTGTAGATATTGTCAATGTAAAACAGGCTTCCCTCCCTACCTCAAGAATGGACCTTAGCTCCATATTGAATTATGCTGCCCCTTCTTTTAACTACAATAAGCAAAGTGGTAGTGATGGCGCAGATCATATAGACTTGGCTACATTAAGAGGTCTTGGACCTGATCAAACGCTGGTATTAATTAATGGCAAAAGAAGGCACCAAACAGCCTTTGTATCAGTTTTTGGTACAAGAGGTAGAGGAAACTCTGGTACAGACATTAGCGCCATTCCAATTGCATCCATTGACAGGGTCGAGATATTAAGAGATGGTGCATCTGCACAATATGGTTCAGATGCCATTGCTGGTGTAATAAACATTATCCTAAAGAAAGACGTGGGCGTATTGAGTGTAAATGCAGGTTATTCCGGTTATTATGATAAAAAGTACAATACCTATTTTAAAAAATCGCTTGGACAGTACGAATACTCCGGCCCTGTTGATGGTCAGGCATTTAATATAAATGCGAATTATGGCGCAGCCTTAGACGATCGCGGCGGTTTTTTTAACATGTCATTGGTGCTAAATACGAGTGGCAAAACATTTCGCCAGGTTTTAGATACCAACATATTGAATGAGGGAGGTTTACCACTTAACCCCTATAGGCGAGCTAACGGTGATGGGTCATTGACTAGCATTGGGACATTGATAAATATGGAAGTACCCATTTACAATAGCAATGCTACTTTTTACGCATTTGGCGGATACACTTCCAAATCTTCTGACGCATTTGCATTTAGTAGAAATTTTTCAGCAAGACCAGAAAGATTTCCTAATAAAGAAAACGGAAACCCTTTTAAATTAGAGTACATTATTAAAACTACACCTGATGGGGAAAGGTATTATAATCCGCGTATTCAAACGGTTATAGGTGATGGCTCAATGGCTGCTGGTATAAAAGGTAGTTGTTCAAATAAGTGGAATTGGGACTTTAGTAATTCAATCGGCATAAATACTTTTCACTTTTATGGTCACAATACTTTCAATGCATCACTAGGTGCCTTGCAAACTCATTTTGATGATGGTGGATTTAGATTTTTACAAAATACCACCAATGCCAGTATGTCCAAAAACTTCAAATCGATTGGAGCTGGACTTAACCTTGCTTTTGGTGCAGAATTAAGGTTAGAAAATTATAAATTAATTGCAGGTGAAAAAGCATCTTACAAGAATTATAACCCTTCTAAAGCATCAGGAGCCCAGGGATTTCCTGGCTATCAGCCAAATGATGAAGTGCAACAAGGAAGGTCAAACTTAGCTGGTTATGTAGATGTGGAATTTGATGTTACCAAGAAATTTTTAGTAGGGGCAGCCATCCGACTTGAAAACTACAGCGATTTTGGATTTACAAGCAATTATAAGGTTGACAGCCGCTTAAAAGTCACCAATAATTTTAATTTAAGAGGCTCATTTAGTACGGGTTTCAGAGCTCCTTCCTTACAACAAATCAACTTCAGCTCTACTTTTACAACCGTTCAAGGCGCAAGTATTGCAGAAGTTAAAATAGCCCCCAATAATAGCCCCATTACAAAATCAGCTGGTATTTCTGAGCTAACACAGGAAAAATCATTGAATGGTAGTTTTGGTTTTTCATGGAAACCAGTTAGAGAATTTAGCATTTCTATTGATGGGTACTGGGTAAATGTAAAAGATCGTGTGGTATTGTCGGGACAATTTGATGCCAGCGACAACACACTAGATCCTGCCTTCACATCCACACTAAAAAGATTAAAGGTTGCATATGCACAGTTCTTTGCCAATGCCGTAAATACTACAAATAAAGGTGTCGATATTGTTTTAGAATACAACAAGCGTTTCAGCAATAACTCCTTTAAAGTGCTGCTAGCGGGCAATCTTCAAAAAATGAGTATTGACAAAATAAATGTACCTGCAAAACTCAATGATACTGAAAGCCATAGACAAACGTTCTTGAGTGATAGGGAAAGACTGTTCATATTAGCTTCTGAACCTCCGGCTAAAGTAGCATTGAACCTTGAATATGGAATTAATAAATTCAGCATTGGCACAAGGTTTACTTACTTTGGAAAGGTTGAATTAAATGGATATGGCGAGGACGGATTGGGCATTAATCCTCAAGTACCTACAGACAATGATGCATCTGTTTATGTGGCTGACAAATACGTTTACAACGGTAAAGTTGTTAGCGATTTATATTTCACATTTAAGGCTTCAAAAAAAGTAAGTATTTTCTTAGGTGCGGATAATTTGTTCAATGTTCATCCTGACCTTGCTTTTGCACCTGGGGCAAAATATTGGGCATATAACAACGAGCCTGCCGGACCATTTGATGCTGTACAAATGGGCGGAAATGGTACAAGATTTTTTACCAGAATAGCTTTGGATATAAAGTAAACAATATCGTATTACTGATAAATAGGAAGGCTGCAACATTTACTGTTGCAGCCTTTTTCCTTTTTATTAAATGCCAACTGGTTTTTCAGGAATCCTAAAATGATATTCAATTTCCATACTGAATATGAAGGTTTATTTTATGCAATTCTAATAGGTTTATTTCAAATACAAATTGACTCACATACTAAACAAGAAGGAAACCCGTTATAACAATTGGTGGATCATATCCTCCTTTTTCTAATCCAATGACCTAAATAATAATTTATGAAAAACTACTACCAAATCCTTGGCGTCAATGCTGCATCTTCAAAAGAAGAAATTAAAGAAGCATATTTGAAGCTTTCTAAGAAAGTTCATCCTGATATGAATAGCGGTGAGAACTTCTTTACCGAATTATTCAAAAGTATCAATGAAGCATACCAAGTACTGATGGACGAAGATCGCCGATCTTCTTATAATATACAATTCAATAGCTATTTATATGACTTCAATTACATTAAAGAAAAAGAGAACGAGTTAAATAAAAGAGAAGCTGATATCATTCATAGAAGCCAAAAAAGAAAATTGTTTTTCAGAAGCTTTTTTAGCCTTTTTATAGGAATGAGTGTAGTCGCTATTTTCTCTTTTGCACTCGATAGAAAACCTTACGATGAAGAGACTTTTGTTGACAGAAATGAGCGCCCAAAAAAAGAAGCACTTATCCTACCAAAAAGAACAATAGAAATTCCGAAACCATTCAACCCACCTGTAGCTATTGCAACTACAACATTACCAAAGGAAGAAATATCCGAGGTTAAATTGGTTAAAGCCGAACCAAAACAGGAAATACCTGCAATAACAAACAAAACTAAAAAAGACCTGGCTATTGCAAAGACACCGGTTGATTACAAGCTAATTACTTTATCAGACAATAACATGTTGAAAATTGTACTTGAAATAGTGAAAGAAAAAAACAAAAGAAATAACAATGCAAATTGCGTTAGGATATTAAAATCTGCAGGAAGCAATGTAGATAACGCATTTCATTTAGCCCAAAAGCTAAGATCAAATGGATTTGTGCTTGCAGGCAGAGAAACTACATCAAAGGAGATAAATGGTATTCAAGTGGATTATAGTGGAAATATGATTACCGTTACCATTGGTTCTATTTAATATTTCATTAAACATTTGTAAACAATCAACGACTATATTTGTTCTTTCTTATTATTCGGAATTTCAACAGATGAGTTGTGATTAAAATTGCACTATTTCAAATTCTTATATTTTTGTTAATGATTGGCAGCTTAAATGGCCAGTCTAACGCGGTTGTTACAGTCACCAACTTCAGAAATGACAATGGTGTTTGCAGGGCTTGCCTATTTAATAATTCCAATTCATTTCAAAAAAAAAGTGATGCGCTAGCATGCAAATCTGCTAAAGTTGTAAACGGTATAGCAACAATAACTTTCAACGCAGAATCAGATGGTAATTATGCAGTAATGGTCTTTCATGACGAAAACAACAACAATATTTTTGATAAGAATTTTTTAGGTATCCCAAAAGAAGGTTATGGGGCATCGAAAAACAAGCTCCCGCTTGCTGCCGCACCAACATTTCACTCTAACTCCTTTGTTGTAAAAAACAACCAACAGATAGCATTACGAATTTTATTGAGGTACTTATATTAGTAAATTATTATATAAAGAAAGCTTTAAGGAAGAACTTCACTAAATCTCCACTGCTCTTTCTGTAAGTAATCACTTCCTTAATCGATAACAATAATAAATAAAGTTCGAATGTTCTACTCCATCAATGAAATACTACTTTTGCTTACTTATTGATGTCAGCTAAAGAATTAAATAACCGATCCGCCTACCATGATTATGCCATTGAAGATAAATGGACAGCCGGGGTTGTATTGCTAGGTACAGAAGTAAAAAGCGTTCGGGAAGGAAAAGTTAGCTTCAACGATTGTTTTTGTCTCTTGCATAAAAATGAACTTTGGATGAGAGGACTGTACATAGCAGAATATTCCTTGGGCACCAATAACAATCATTTAGCCGTACATGATCGAAAACTATTGCTAACCATTCGTGAATTACGAAAAATAGAAACGAAAATGAAGGACAAAGGTTATACCATTGTCCCACTTAAGGTTTTCTTTAATGATAGAAATCTTGTGAAGGTAGAAATTGGATTGGGAAGAGGTAAAAAATTACATGATAAGCGTGACACCTTAAAGAAAAAAGATACGGATAGAGAGATGAAGCGCTTTTTGAAGTAAAAAAGCGATAAAATATTTATTTAACAGAAATATTTACAAACGATTTTCGATATTAGCAGCCAATATTCATAACAACCATTATCCTGAATTAAACCTCCCTTGTTGAAAAAGCAATTATATATCCTTCTCTCCATTTTATTTGCACAATTAGCCGGACATGCGCAAACCGTTGGTGGCAATTGGTTTGGAGTAGGAATCGTAAAAAGAGCCGGTGAAGAAAGCAATTACCTCAGTGAGTTAACGCTTACCCAAACGGGCAATAAAGTAATCGGGGAATTCAGTTATTATTTCAGAAGTATACAAGTTAAAACCTCTGTAACCGGGAAATTCAATTCTAATTCAAGATTTCTTGAACTGTTCGCTACTCCCATTGTAAATCACCAGGCAAAAGACAATAATGCTGCTGATTGCCCAATGGAAGGATCTTTTACACTAATTGTTGCCAAAGTTCAAAGTACTTTAACAGGTTGGTTTAACCCAACCGAGGATTATAAATATACTTGCAGGCCCATTTATATCAAGTTTGTAAAGGACTTGACGGATTACAGTCAAAAACTTACCCCTACCTTTAAAACAGTTCCAACAGATACTGCTGTTAAACAGGCGCCTCCAACCCCACCATTACCACCACCGCCACAACTTACACCAAAACAATTGGAAGAAAAGAAGCGAATTGCAGATCTTTCCAGGAGAACGTTTGAACCAACCCCAATAATAGATGTAGAAGCTGACAGTATTAAAATTGACTTGTACGACAACGGAGAAATAGACAATGATACTGTTTCGTTATTCCTCAACAGAAAACCGATAGTTGTAAAACAAATGTTGACAGCCACAGCATTTACAATTACACTAGCAGTTGATAGCAGCGTGAATGAACTTTCTATGTTTGCAGAAAACCTCGGAAAAATACCTCCTAATACTGCTGTAGCTGTAATATATGCAGATGGAAAACGCAGTGAATTGTACCTTACGAGTAATTACATCAAAAATGCTACCCTAAGGTTTAGGAAGAAAGTGAAAGACTCTAAAAATGTGAATTAATTTTATTGAGGTTAATCAAACGATAGACTAAGCTGTGCAGGTTGATTTGCAGTTTTTCTCCTCATATTTTTCTTTACTGAAACTGTAGAAGTACAACTTGTTTGCACCTCAAAAAGGGCTGTCTCTTCGTATCGTGAAGCTACAATCTTGACCACATTAGTAGTATGTCCATCAAATAATGATTGTACAACCTTTGGGCAATTGTTGTTTTTAGACAAATGCGAAAGTATAAGATGACTCATAGATGGAGAATGATGATTGACAAAAAGCTCTATAGCCTCCTTGTTACTTAGATGACCCAAACCTCCAGAAATGCGCTGTTTCAGATAATAGGGATAATTGCCATTTGCCAACATTTCTTCATCATAATTAGACTCCAAAAAAGCCGCATGGCATTGTTTAAAATGCTTTATCAAGTTATAACATACGCCACCAAGATCAGTAAATACACCAACATTGATTCCAGCATATGAAATAAGAAAGCTATAAGGATCTACAGCATCATGCAATTTGGAAAATGGGAATACGGATAGTCCACCCACCATTACAGCTTTATCTTTTGAGAAATCTTTCTGCAAATCCTTGCTCAATCTTAACCTGGAATGCGCTAACGTACTTTTGGAAATGTAAACAGGTAGTTGGTACTTATCTGACAGTGCGCCTACGCCTTTTATATGATCAGTATGTTCATGCGTTATGAATATTGCTTTCACCCTATTCATAGGTATTCCAATTCGAATCATTCGCTTCTCAACTTCCCGGCAAGAAATACCCACATCTACAAGAACGGCTTCTTGATGATTGCCGACATAATAGCAATTGCCATTGCTACCGGAATTTAATGATGAGATGAATAATGACATGAGATAGCAAAGAAATAGGCTTTTCGCTCAGCTTATCTAATTGTGCAAAACAATTAATTGAAAATGACCTCTGATATAAATGTGTTATTCAGCGATTATTTTAGTCCGTTAATGATGTCGATAAATTCATCAGCTACCAAAGAAGCACCGCCAACCAATCCTCCATCTACATCTGGCTTTCCAAAAATATCGGCAGCGTTGGACGCTTTCACACTTCCTCCATATAATATAGAAATACTATCGGCTACATCTGGACCATACTTTAATGCTATTTGCGACCTTATATGCGCATGCATCTCTTGTGCCTGGTCGCTAGATGCTGTCTTGCCTGTACCTATAGCCCAAATGGGTTCGTATGCAATGACTACTTTTTGCATTTCTTCTGCTGATAAATCAAATAAGCTATCCTCCAATTGCATGGTTACAAAACCATTTTGCGCATTGGCTTCTCTTATAGGCAAAGCTTCTCCGCAGCAGAATATTGGTGTAATATTTTCTTCAATGCATAATTTAACCTTTTCGGCTAAAAAGGCATTGCTTTCACCAAAATACTCCCTTCTTTCACTATGACCAACAATAGCATGATCCACTGCTAAACTATTCAGCATAACAACTGAAGTTTCTCCTGTGTAAGCACCTGATTTTTTAGAATAAATATTCTGCGCAGCAATAAAGACATTTTTGCTGTTGCCTATTTTGTCTTTGGCAAGTTTGAGATAAGGGGCAGGTACTCCAAAAACAACCGCCCGACCATCATTTATCTGCGAACACTTATCCAATAAGCTCTCAAGCAAAGAATCTGCTTCAGTATATGTAAGATTCATTTTCCAATTGGCAGCAGCTATTTGTTTTCTCATTGTCGGGTTATTGTTAATGGTGAATAATAAAAGTTTGATTAGTCTTTAGTTCCACAGTTGATTTGGATATTCCTTACTATTAACGAGGTCATCAATACTCTTTTGAACGCCGGGTGCATCTTCTTTGTAGGTAACGCCAAACCATTGCGAATTGGTCGGAATAACTTTAATAACACCTGAACCGGATTTACTGAATTGGTCAGCTACAATGGGGATAAAAAACTCCGATTTCGGATTATTAATATCATTTTTCAAAAACAATTGAAACTGCTGTTCGATAATTCCGAATATGTCTGGAGAAAATCCCCAGAAATTCATACTTACACTGCTATTCTCGCTTACTTCATGCAATCCAGCTTCGTCCTCATAAGTTATCATGCCTTCATCGTTGCGATAGATCTTTGTTCTTTCATTTATAGAAGTAAGATTACCAAGGTTGTCTACTTGACAAACGCCACGGCTTACACTGCCGTTATCACTCAATGTTCTTTTTAGCTCATAACCTATAATACATTGGGTCTGGGCATTGCAATCATTAATCAAAAAATCATACGCCTTCTTAAATGAATCCTGCCCATAAAAATCATCTGCATTTATAACTGCAAATGGCTCTTTCACGATATCCTTGCAACATAAAACAGCGTGTGCTGTGCCCCAGGGTTTAGTTCTTTCAGCAGGTATTTCTACTCCATCCAAATGAGAAGTTAATTTCTGATAAACATAATCTGTGGCAATTTTTCCTTTCAGTTTTGGCTCGAAAACACTTTTGAAATTTTCTGCAAAATCTTCTCTGATAATAAAAACGACTTTATTAAATCCTGCCCTAATAGCATCATAAATAGAGTAATCCATTATAGTTTCACCTGATGGTCCAAACGACTGCGTCTGCTTCATACTTCCATAGCGGCTTGCCATACCAGCAGCTAAAATGACTAATGTTGGTTTCATATCTTAATTTTAAAAACTTTGCGAAAGTAAATGAAGCTAGTGAAGAAGCAAACAATTTATGTAAAGTACTAAATCAATAGCAATGAATTTTGACAATATTAAAATTGATAATATACATGCTGATTGGCTCTCATCAAAGGAAATTGCACTAGATGTATTACGTTTAGACAATATTCATCCCATCATTAGTGGCAATAAAGCATTTAAACTAAAGTTTTATATAGCCGAAGCCTTACTTCGTTCAAAATCAACCATTGCGACTTTTGGAGGTGCATGGTCAAATCATATTGTTGCAGCTGCTTTTGCTAGTAAAATGGCAGGTTTAAAGAGTGTTGGCATCATAAGAGGCAATCAATTACCCGTTTTATCCGCTACACTTTCCTCAGCTATTGAATATGGAATGGAACTTCACTTTGTGAGTAGAGAAGATTATAAAGACAAAGAGCGAATAATGAAACGGTATGATTCTGCGGATTTTTTTTGGATCAATGAGGGAGGATACGGGGAATTGGGTGCAAAAGGGGCTGAAGAAATTTTACAAGTAGCAGACACCAAAAAATATACACACATAGTTGCTTCCGTAGGTTCAGGCACCATGTTAGCAGGATTGGTACGCTCAGCACTTCCTCACCAACAAATCATTGGCATAAGCGCCATGAAAGGCAATTTTGATTTGGAGCAGCAGGTATTCAAATTACTTCCGGCAAAAAGTAAATGCAACTATAGGATCATGCACGAATATCATTTTGGAGGATTTGGTAAGCATCCGCAGCAACTGATAGATTTTATGAATGAAATGCACAAAGGCCACCAATTGCCGCTTGACATAGTCTATACAGCTAAGATGCTATTTGGAATTAAAGACCTTGCACAGAATGATTTCTTTTCATCAGGAAGTCAATTGTTGATAATTCATAGTGGTGGGCTACAGGGTAACAACAGTTTGGGGGATAAAGTCTTAACATTTTAATTTATTTCACCCTTTATCTTTGTCGCTATTATAAACGTACCCATTGAAGCAGTTAGTCGGATTATTTATATTCATTTCCTTTTCAGTAAATGCTGGCGGACAGGATAGTTTACCCAAATTTAGCTTTCTGGAAAGAGGAGAGCGAGTAGTTATTAGCTGGCGCAATCCATTTGGCGATC
>JANPHE010000305.1:0-7369 GCA_031424295.1 Segetibacter sp.
ATGGATTGGACAACATAAAAGCCAAATTAAAAGAAACCTCCGAGTCGTGGATTGCGGCTATAGCCTTGGTGCTAAACCTCGTCGCAATGACGAGGCAAGCACTTTTGTGCCTACTATATCAAGCTTTGAACAAACATAACTAAATGAGCATACTCAAAAAAGTACGAGAAAACTTAATATGTGCTTGGCTGAGTTATTGAGCAAGCCCTATTTAGATAAAAATAGGTCTTTTGAAAAAGAAAATCAAATGGCAGTCCGCTAAAAATAAACAGGTTCTATTTTGTGAAGATAGAACCTGTTTATATGATTTGTTATTTTGATTGTTTACAACTTCTCAAACTTAATCACCTGCTCATCTTTACTTTCTGAACTAACTTTTAACAGATAGCTCCCCCTCTGCAAACTGCTGATATTTATGCTGCGCAAAGTGTTGGCTTCGTTTGCGGTAAAGCTGTTTGATATTAGTATTTTACCTTCTAAAGATACTATCTGCATTTTCATTGCCATTGGCTTATCGCTATTTATTTGTACTTGCAGCTTATCCTTTGCCGGATTGGGATAAATAGCAACAGTGAAGCTGTTATTGCTAATCAATCGCACCAGGCTATTGGTGAACTGGCCATCCTTGTCAATCATTTTGAGGCGATAGTAGTTTGAGTTTTTCGTTTCTGGATTCTCGTCAGTAAAAGAATATTGAGTTTGACCTGCTTTTACTGTTCCAATTTTGGCGTATTCCCTTCCGTTGCTGCTTCTTTCAATTTCAAACCTGTCAACATTTATTTCTTGTGAGGTTTTCCAGTTCAGCAGGTTTGTTTTTTCTTGTTTTTTGGCGGTGAATGAGAGCAGCTTTAAAGGAAATGCGTCTGCTACTACTGTGGTCGTTTCGGTGTTGGTAAAAATAGGCAGATTGTAATCAAAATATATGGCGGCTTTGTTTTTTATTAAGTCGCCAATTTGAATGGTTTGCTTTGCTTTTATGCGGTAAGTAAGATAACCATGACTTTGAGGCTCGTTGTGGATGCTGTCCACCAGGTGAATGTTGCGGAATGTCAACTCGCATTTGCCATTGTTAATGGTCATTTGATAATTGTGGCTGGCTGAAATCATTTCCAGTGTGCTCCAGTTGAGTTTGCTGCTCAGCGTGTCTCTTACAAAAATGTCGAACGCTGTATCGTTGCCCGTGTTCTGAAAGCGAATAGTATATTGCAGATACTCTCCTGCAACCGCTTTGGCAAGAGTTATTTTGCCGCCATGATTTTCGGTTTTGTCATTGGGGTCGTATCCTGCGATTATTCGTTGAGTAACAGAAACAATATTGTCCGTGATGTTACTTTCACCCGGAAGGGTGGCAGCGTTTGCAAAACAATGTAGTGTATCGTTTATGTTAGCAGCCGGGGGTGTTTTTACTTTGAAATATACGATTACGTTTTTTGTGTTCAGCGGCTTCAGGTTGTTGTAGCTCCAGGTGAGTGTGTCGCCTGAAATACTTGCCGGAGTGTCAGAAGCCGAATCATATAGCAACTTGTTATCTTGAATAAAATTAAACGTTCCGCTTACTGTTGAAGTACCGGGGTTGTAACATTCAATTTTATACAGCATACCCCTTCCAGGCCTTGCCGGTAATAAGGGTGTAACAAAGATGGCAACATCCTTATAGCCTGGTATAGGTTGCAGGGCAAATGGGAAAGTGTCAAAATTGAAATAAGTGTTACCGAAAGAAGTGGCATGCGATGCAGGTATGGCATTGTAGTAAGGAACAGATAAAACCGGGCTTGTTGTGTAGGTGCCGGTATCTACAAGAATAGTAAACTTGCCCGTGGACGATGATGCTGAGAATGAAGTTGTCCCATACGAAATGGATGCATTTGCGTTCCGCAAATAAGGCTCGCTTGCTTCATGGATGCCATTATAGTTCGTGTCAATGAACATGTTGAAGCCAAGGGTATTGTAATCGGAAGGGTTTAGTTTCCACAAATCCGCCTTATAAGTGTACGTGCCTATATTTACCTGATCATTGTGTACACCGCCATATAACCATAAATTACCGGCTTTATCTTTTACGCTGGTTCCCAATCGCCTCGTTCCCGGATAATTAAGAAAATACGGATTTCCCTTTGCACCATAATAAGGTGGGTTAAATATTATACTGTTATCTCCATCTAACCAAACCCATTCATGGGTAGTAGTGTTGTATTTCCACAAATCATTTTGGTCAACATTTGAATACATGGATCCGCCAAAAACCCACAAGTTATCCTGGTTATCCGTCCAAAAGTAGTCTGGAGATCTTATTGCAGGCACATTGGAAGGCGAAGCAACACCCTTAATTCCATAGTTACCATTAGGGTTTGTAATCGTATCGCCCCCCATCCAGGTCCATTGCGCTGTAGTGGTACTAAACATCCATAAAGCATTTATTGGCGTACCCTGTTGTGGAGGAATTCCTTTAAACAGCCAGAAATTGCCAGTCGCATCTTTCCAATAATAACAATTAAAAACATTACCGGGATTAGTTGCTGGAGATGCTACCCCAAGTGTACCATATACGGTCTGTTGATTGCCTAGACTATCCCCTGTCATCCATGCCCATTGGCCGATAGCAACATCATATTTCCATACATCGTTTAGTAGATACGACGGGCCTCTTGTGGTTAGGCCCTGTCCGCCAAAGAGCCAAAGGTTGCCTGCTGCATCTGTCCAGCTTTTGGCTCCGTTTCTGGCACCGGGGCGGTTAGCAGGCGAAGCCACCCCTTTTGTTCCGTACACGCCATATTGGTCCAGATTGCTGGTGCCATTTACCCATGTCCATTGGTTAGTAGCTACACTATACTTCCACAGATCGCTAAAGTATCCACCGCCAAACTTGTCCCCGCCAAAAAGCCAGCAGTTATTGTAGGCATCACTCCAGACAGTCGCCCCTATAAGCCTGGGCGGGATATTAGCGGGAGCCGACACGCCTTTAACGCCATACACACCTGTGCTGGTGGTATTGGTGTTAGCGCTATCCCCATGCATCCAGGTCCATTGGTTGGTGGAGGGGGTGTAGCGCCAAAGCGGGTTGCCGCGATTAACATAGCCTTCAAACAAGTAAAAATTGCCGGAGGTGTCAGTAAAGTTCATCATACCCCAGGCACCCCCCGGATTAGTGGCAGAAGATGGCACACCCCTTGTTCCAAACACAGGTAGTCCATTACTTGCACTGTCACCGCCCACCCAAGTCCATAGATTGATTTGAGACTGCACAGTGTGGCTTATTAATACAAATGCAACCGACAAATAAGCTGGCAATAACTTTTTTAGCAGGGGGTAATTTTTCATAACGAACGGTCTTTGTTTTTTCAGGTACATGGTTTATTATTTCTCAAACTTCACCACGCTTTTTTCTTTATTACTCGAAACTACTTTCAGCAAATAACTGCCCTTCTGCAATGCGCTAATGTTTATGCTGCGCAGTGATGAACCTTCTGATGCACTAAAACTATTGCTCAGCAATAATTTGCCCTCAAGGGATAAGACTTGCATTTGCAAGGTGGTTGGCTCCTCACTGTCTATCTGCACTTGCAAGTTGTCCTTTGCAGGGTTAGGATAAATGCTAATGGTTAATGGTGAATTGTTAATGGTTAATGAGCGGATGGGGCTGTAGGTAAACGAACCATCTTTATCCATCATTTTTAAACGATAGTAGTTGGTAGTGGCTAGTGGTGTGTTGTCTGCAAACGTATAGTTTAGTGATCCCGCTTTTACCGCTCCAATTTTGCTGAACTCACGGCCATTGTGGCTTCTTTGCACTTCAAAACCATCAACATTTACTTCCTGAGTGGTTGCCCACTGCAAAACGTTGGTTTTGTCTTGCCTTTTGGCAATGAAGGAGAGGAGTTTTAACGGGAATGTTTCTGCCACCACAGTTGTCATTTCGGTATTTGTATAAATAGGTAGGTTGTAATCAAAATAAATGGCTGCGGTATTCTTAATCACATTGCCAATCTGAACGGTAGGTTTTGCTTTTATCTTGTAAACAATGTAGCCGTGGCTTTTGGGTTCGTTCTTAATGCTATCCACCAGGTTTATGTCAGGGAATGTGAACAAACATTTGCCATCATTCATGGTCATTTGGTAGTTGTGGCTACTGGCTACTATTTGCAGACTGCTCCAATCTAGTTTGTTATCCATAGTATCTCTTATATAAACATTGAATGCGGTGTCATTGCCCGTGTTTTGGAAGCGGATGGTGTAGGTGAGATACTCGCCGCTGATTGCTTTTACAAGAGTGATTTTACCGGCGTGGTTTTCTGCTTTGTCGTTGGGATCAAAGGCACCCCGGGCTATTTCTTTTTTCAAAGAAAAATTGTCATTGGGTGTAAGGTCTGTTGCATTGGATGAAATGGAAGCTTGCACAATGATCGTGTCGCCAATATTTGCCGAAGGCGGAGGCTGAAGTGTGCAGCTTACAGAAATATCGCCCGATTCCTGGGGATTGAGCGATGCGATAACCCAATGCAATGTGTCACCGTTTATAGAAGAAGGTGCCGGAAAAGCTGAATTGAAAGTGTGCTTACTGCTTTTAATAAATTGAATGCTGGCATTAGCCATCGCATCCGTACCGTTGTTGTAATAATGAATGTCATACCGGTTCTCAAAGCCTGGTACCGCACGCCACACAGATACAGCTTCTATAGCCAGGTCTCTTTTGCCAACTATGGGCTGCAGGGCAAATGAAAGGTTATCAGTATTAAAATAACTGGCATGAGCAGTAGTTTGCGAAGCCGGAACAACCGTAAAATATGGGCGATAAGGAATGACACTAGTGACGTAGCTGCCGCTATCTACATCAATAGAAAAATAACCGCTGGAATTGTTCGTCACACTGGTGTCCACATTGGGTTTTATAACTGTGATAGCTGCATTGGTAAATACAGGCTCACCTGCATCCTTCACTGCATTGGCATTTTTATCGAGAAAAACAATGCCTTCTATCGTGTTGTATTTTGTCATTGCCATCGGCTCATACCGGGCCAGCGCAAACATCCTTTGGTTATAAAGATCAGCTACACCTGCCAATACTATTTTTCCATCGGGCTGTATGGCAGAAGAATAAGCCATGTCATTATTTAAAAAGTGGGTAGTAATGATGCCATGTCTGCCATAAGCAGAATCCAGCGTGCCGTCAGCATTGTAGCGCAACAAAGCAAAGTCGCCTGTATTTTGATTGGGAGAATAATTAAGGTTATACGCACCTCCTACAATTATTTTTCCATCTGCCTGCAGTTGCATAGTTTGAGCCATATCGTCGAAATTGCCGAACGACGTTATAACTTTCCCTCCTATTCCAAAGCCGGTATCGAATGTGCCGGATGATGATAGTCTGAGCAAGCCAATGTGGAATTTGTAAGTTGTATTATTAGATACCTGACCTGCCAAAATGATTTTTCCATCGGGCTGAAGACTCATAGCATAGCAAAGATTGTTGTTACTAACAGCGGTATAAAACATTCCTCCGTTGCCAAATGTGTTGTCAATGGTGCCGTTTGCATTAAACCGTAAGACCGCAAAGGTGGCTCCTAATGTAGAATCAAGGTATGTGCCTGCAAGTAATATTTTCCCGTCAGGCTGAATTTCCATACCCTGTGCGTGGAATCTTTCATTAGCAATGTCGTAGGTAGGATAAAACCCAAGGCCATTGCTTCCAAAAGAAGAATCGAGTGTGCCATTGGTGTTGTATTGTGCCACAAATATGCCTACCGTATTGGGGATATTAAACTGCTGTCCATAATTATTGCCCCCCACTACAATTTTTCCATTTGCCCTTACTTTCACCGTAGAACTTTGATCAAAGGAATTAGTAAAAAAAGGATTTGCCGAGTCTCCGTATAAGTTGGTCTGCACTACGCTGTTTCTACCGAATGTGTTGTCGGGAGTGCCGTTGGCATTAAAACGGTGTACAACAAAATCGCCAATCATACGTGTACACAATATTTTGCCATCGGTTTGCAGTGCTATAGCGGCCTCAGGATGTGTTGCGCTATAGCCCGGCGGTATTGAATCATCTGCATATACCACCCCTTGGGTGCCAAAGCTATTGTCAAGACTACCATTAGCAGTATAGCGAACCAGCACAATGGGTGTTCGCGTTCCTATCTTGGTAGCACCTGCCGTCAAAATTTTACCATCAGGCTGTATTATCATTGACCAGGGAGAAGACGTGATGTGTGAAGAGTCGGGAATGGGAGTAATAACTTTTCCTTTGTTACCAAATGTGATGTCTAAAACACCAGGCTGTGCAAAGGCGCAAGCAGATATAAAAAGCAAGCAACAAACAGTCAACAGTTGGTGGTAAAAATTTTTCATACTAATGTTTTGATTTTTTTATAGGTAAAGAAACGCTAATACTTTTTAACAATAATTGCACAACATAGACTTTTCAAACTTGTTTTTACAGCTTCTCAAATCTCAACACACTTTCCTTATCTGCCTCTCTACCATCCAAAGCTGAGTTATTAGAAACCACCTTCAACAAATAACTGCCTTTGGGCAACTTGCTAATATACAGATTACGAAAAGTAGTTCCTTCATTTGACGTAAGCCTGCTCACTAATAACACTTTACCATCTGATGATACTACCTGCAGATAGAATGCTGCTTTCTTATTGCTTTCTACCTGTATTTGTAAATTATCTTTTGCAGGATTAGGATAAATGCTAATGGTGAATGGTGAATTGTTAATGGTTAATGAGCGGATGGGGCTGAAAGTAAACTGGCCGTCTTTGTCGAGCATTTTTAAGCGGTAATAGTTAGATGAGATGAACGGAATCTTGTCAGTAAATGAATAGCCGGTATTACCTGCTTTTACCGTTCCAATTTTGTTAAACTCACGGCCATTATTGCTTCTTTCTACTTCAAATCTGTCCACATTTATTTCGTTGGCGGTTGTCCATTGCAGCAGATTGGTTTTGTCTTGTTTTTTGGCGGTAAATGACAATAATTTCAGCGGTAACACATCAGCTACTATTGTCGTCATCTCAGTATTGGTAATGATGGGCAAATTGTAATCAAAATAAATAGCAGCCGTGTTTTTGATTACATCGCCAATCTGCACGTTGGGCTTTATTTTTATTTTGTAAACAATATAGCCGTGGCTTTTTGGTTCGTTTTTAATGCTGTCTACCAACTTAATTAACGGAAAAGTAAATTGACATTTACCATCGTTCATCGTCATTTGGTAGTTGTGGCTACTGGCTACTATTTGCAGACTGTTCCAATCCAGTTTGCTGTCCATGGTGTCTCTAATATATACATTGAAAGCCGTGTCGTTACCAGTGTTTTGGAAGCGGATGGTGTAGGTGAGGTATTCGCCTGCTGTGGCTTTTGAGAG
>JANPHE010000306.1:0-18748 GCA_031424295.1 Segetibacter sp.
TCCATTTATTAAAGCCAGGCCATAAAAAATTAAGCATCCCGGAGCAATCAAACCATAAGTGCCATTTTCAATCAGCTTGAGCAAGTAAATGCCTCCAACCAGCATTGGAATAGAAACATTAAAAATCAATCTTCTAGAAGCAACACTCCATACAGTTGTATTGTTTTTTCTGGTCCGGATGTAGGTAAAAATAAAGGCTGAAATAAAGGCGGCGATTAATGTCAGCAAGGCAATTACAAAGAGTCGGTTACCCATAAAATCCAATAAGGAAATATCGGCGATCGCAATGCCTCTTTGGCCATCATATCCGTGATAATTGGATATTCTGCTGTTTTGAATAATGTTGTTGGCGAAATAGGCGCCAACCAAAGCACAGGATCCGGCAGCTACACCACTCCAGCCACTCAGACTAATGAAGCGGCTGCTTTTCTCCATCATCATTTTTATCTCCTTCAGTTGGTCAATCGGCTGTTGATTGGGCATAATAAAAAGCACTTTGAAATACAAAGTAAATGCAATTATTAATAACACCCAAATTTTTTTATTAATTATTTAATGCAGCGAGGATGATGGAACAAACTTTATTTATTTCAACTTCATCAATCATCAAAGGAGGAGCTATCCGCAAACAATTTGGAGCAAACAAAAACCAATCAGAAATTAATCCTTCATGTAGTATTCTGTCTATTATTTTTTTACATTCATCAAAGTCATTAAATTCTATAGCCATCCAAAGACCCGCAGATCTTACTGATTGGATAGAAGGATGAATAAGTTTTTTCAAAAAAATCGCTTCCTTTTCTTTTACTTGTTCTATCCATTTGTTATTGAGCAATACATTCATGGCAGCAAGGCCTGCGGCACAGCTTACAGGATGACCGCCAAAGGTAGTAATGTGGCCAAGTACCGGATTGTTGGTTAGTGTATTCATGATAGCTAAATCAGCTATGAAAGCACCTAGCGGCATACCACCACCCAAAGCTTTGCCTAAAAGCAAAACATCAGGAACTACTTCATATTGCTCAAAAGCCCATAGGCTTCCCGTTCTGCCAAATCCTGCTTGTATTTCATCAAAAATGAGCAAAGCACATACGTCTGTACATTTTTTCCTAACCGCTTTTATCCAATTAATATCCGGCTTAATGATGCCACTCTCGGCCTGTACCGTTTCCACTATCACACAAGCAGTATGATCATCTATTTGGTCTATTAAATCCTGACCATTAAAGTCCATGTGGTAAATATCCGGAAGCAGTGGACGAAAGGCATTGCGCCAATACTCATCACCTATGATGCTCAATGCGCCTTGTGTGCTGCCATGATAGGCTTTGTTGCACGCAATCATTTTAGACCTGCCAGTTACTCTTTTGGCTAACTTCATGGCTCCTTCAGTAGCTTCTGCTCCGCTATTGGTAAAATACACCGAATTTAAAGTAGAAGGCAAGTGATCAACGAGCATTTTTGCGTAGGCCACCTGGGGCTTTTCAATAAACTCACCATATACAATCAAATGCATGTATTCATCTACCTGCTTTTTAATAGCCTCAATGACAACAGGGTTGCTGTGGCCAATATTACAAACACTAAAACCTGCAATGAGGTCAATGTATTCTTTTCCATTTATGTCCCACATCTTTATTCCTTCAGCTTTTACGATCTCCAGACCTATAGGCGCCGGAGAAGTTTGTGCTATGTGGCTGAGAAACAATTGACGAGTGTTCATGATCAGAGAAGTTTGTGTTCATTTTAGAATGGCTTCAAAAATACAATATTAACCGCTCTGGAAATTTGGATAAAATACATGCGAAGTGTTGTACCTTGCATTGTCATTTATTGATCGAATAATACTAAACATTGCATGGCATTTATTTTTTCGGTTAACAACAAGTTGCCAAAGTTTGGGGATGGCTGTTTTGTAGCGCCCAATTCTACGATTGTTGGAGACGTGACGATGGGTAATCAGTGCAGTGTTTGGTTTAATGCAGTTATTAGGGGTGATGTGCATTTTATAAAGATGGGGAATAAAGTAAATGTACAGGATGGAGCCGTTATACATTGTACATATCAAAAGCATCCTACCACTATTGGCAACAATGTATCAATAGGGCACAATGCGTTGGTACATGGCTGCACAATCCATGATAACGTACTGATTGGCATGGGGTCTATCGTTATGGATAGATGTGTAGTACACAGTAATTCAATAATAGCTGCCGGTGCGGTAGTGCTGGAAGGAACAATAGTAGAAGAAGGTTGTATCTTTGCAGGAGTACCGGCAAAAAAGGTAAAAGACATTTCGCCGGAAAAAATTAGTGGTGAAATAGACAGGATTGCTAATAATTATACGCACTATTCATCATGGTTCGAAAATATAAATGCATTAGCGGAAAATAATATTGAAAACCCTTCGTTATAGCTTAACAAATCTGGCTTTAGTTAATACTTATTGGCTAAAGTAGAAAGCCTCTGGCGATTGAAGGAACTGAAAATGGATTAAATAGAGGTTATGAAAAAAAATGTACTAGTTATTCTTGCTGCTGTTATGTTTGGCACCATGGTATCCTGTAAAGTAGGAAAAGGCTGTCCTAGTAACGGTAGAAATGTTGGCGCTGAAAGGCTAATGGGGGATGATAAAAAAACCCAAAAGCTAGTCAAGAAAGCAGGCAAGTTTAAAGGGGGCACAAAAATGTTCTAATCTTAAATATCCATACTATGAGTTACCGTTTAACCAATGCCTTTGGCGGAATAGAAGCAGTGATAGATGACAACTGCGGCATGAGAAAATTTCTGAGTATTGCCAATATGCTGGTTCAGGAATTTAAAGTAAAGTTCACTACCAAAGAGGACAACAGCGATACCATAGATTGGTTTTTTAATTACAAAGGCAAACCGCTCAATCTTCACTATAATATTTACAACGGCGTATCCTTATGTAACCATAGTAGCAAGGACAATGATGCAGTTGCTGAACTTGCAACAATAATCGAAAAGAAGATTTACTAATAATTTTGTTCTTCTATTGTATCTAATATAGACAGGTAACTTACGTATCTGTCTACGTGAATACGGCCATCATTAATTGCATCTTTTACAGCACAATCGGGTTCGTTGATGTGCATACAATTATTAAACTGGCAGTCGTTTATCAATCGCCTCATTTCTGGAAAGTAGTGTGACAATTCATGCTTTTCAATATCAATTAAGCCAAATTCTCTTACACCGGGTGTATCAATAACCTTTCCTCCAAATGGCAGGTCAAACATTTCTGCAAACGTAGTTGTGTGCATCCCTTTGCCGCTCCATCCACTTACAGCTTTGGTACGCAATGACAATCCCGGAAATATATTATTAATCAACGAAGATTTTCCTACGCCACTGTGTCCGCTCAGGAGGGTTGTTTTATTCAGCAGCAATGATTTTATTTCTTCTATTCCGGTGAAATCAACGATGCTGGTTAGTACAACCTTATAGCCAATAGCTTCATACATATCCTTTAGCTCATCGTACCTGTCTAACTCCTTTTGCCTGTACACATCTGCTTTATTGAAAACTATCAACGGGGGTACATGATAAGCTTCGGCTGCTACTATAAACCTATCAATAAAACCTTGCGAAGTTTTGGGCTCTTTTAAGGTAGCAAATAGAATAGCCTGATCAAGATTAGAAGCTACTATATGGTGTTGCTTTTTATTGTGCGGAGAAGTTCTGGCAATGTAATTTTTTCTGTCACAAATTTCGGTAATGGTAACGGTTTGTTCTTTCTCATTTTCCATTACAAATCCTACCTCATCGCCTACCGCTATTGGATTAGTTGAGGTAATATCATCTAGTTTTAATACTCCTTTTATCCGGGCTTTATATACATTGAGTTGCTCATCTTTTAATACGTACCAACTGCCTGTAGATTTATATACCAATCCCTTCATACTGCCTGAGCTAAGCATTAGCATTTATTTTTTGTAAACACCTGCCTCCTACAATCAATTTGAATGATTTAGGGAATTTATAAAATGATAGATTCGGAAATTTTTGCCTTTTCAATTTGATCAATTAAAAATCAAGTCCCATTGCGAAATAATAAATTGGCTTTCCTTTAAATACGCCGTTCATTTGCCATCCTGTATCAAACTTTAGAAAGTATCCAAGTAAGGTGCTCCTAACACCAAATCCATATCCACCCGCAAAAGGACCAATTCCACCAGCCTTGGTTTTGAAACTAACAGGATTGGTGCCATTTTGACTATCGTAATAGATGGTTGTAGGCCTTTGAAAATTATCGTATTTACCGTTCCATGCTGTTCCTAAATCGATGAACTGAACAACCTGAAAATTGCGGATAAATGCGTTGTTGATGGGTTTGTTTAAAAGCGTTGAGAATACAGGCAAACGCAATTCACTATTGAATACAAAAGCGTTGTTGCCATTGGCAACATTTTGATCAAATCCCCTAAGATTAACTGCCAATGTTTGGAATGCATAGGACTGATCAGGATCAGGTTGATTTTGGCTATTAAATTTGGGATTAAACCATCCATCAACCCCACCCAGATAGTAAATTAATTTTTGCTTGCCCCAACTAAAATCTGCAGCAGCTCGAACTGCCCAAATAAAATTGCGGTAGATAGGGTAGTAATTTCTAACATCAACACCAAAATTAAACGTTTCTCCAATGCTTTTATTCCTTTCATCCATTGGTAAATTGATATCCATGTAAACCTTATAACGCAGTCCGTGCCAGATATTCTGCATAGGATTCGTTGTGTTATCATGAACATATTCCAATCTCCCTAAAACATATTGAGAAGTTTGGTCGGGTACCCTAAGTGCGATTGAGTCCGGAAGGCCGGTGATAAGATTAAATGGTTTTAAAATGATACGATCTCTTCTATAGGCAAATATTGCTCTAAGGCTTTTGATCTCGTTTAATGGATAGCTAATATTTCCCTGGTAAATGCTCGTGTTAAACTGACCATTAAAAACCAGATTGGTATTTGCAATGCCCACTGCATCATGAGATACTGTTCTATAGTAAGTCACGCCCCAGTCCAGTCTTTTTCTGAGATTTTGAAAGCCGAAAAGATATTCGTTGTCTTTCAGATTGGTTCCCAATCTAAAACCTCCGGTAAACTTAATGTCTTCCATAAGGTCGCTGATTGTTGCCCTGAATGTAAAGTTTAGATCAGACCCTGTTCCTAATTGTATGGGCCCATTGCCACCTGCATAAGGTTGGTATCTGTTGATTAGAATATTGTTGGAAACACCACTAATCAAATTATCGGTGCTAAACTTAAGTCGGTAATTATACAACTTTGATTTTTGCAGAACATTTGTTTCTGGCTGGTTTACTGAAACCTGAGTGAGTGTAGATTTAATGCTGTCTTTAGCATCATCTTCAAATTCACTCTGGAAGATGGCACTTGGACTACTATTCGAAGAAGAAGAGCCTGCAGTGTCAATAACTGACTTAATATCTTCTGCCCTTTTTTCCGACATCAGTTTTTTCATATACTCTGTAGGTCGTGGATTAATGTTTCGCTTTCTAAGCGCAATAGAATCCACTTTTAGCTTATACAAAAATTTATAATCGCCCTGCCTTGTTACCTCACTTACCTGTCCTTTATCACCGGCAATTCTTGTTTCTAATAAACTACTTTGATAGTTTGTTAGCGGGAATGTATAAGTAGAATCTTTGGTTACCTGATAAGGCCTGATGCTATCCGGCTCGTCTTTTTGCCATGCTGCCAAAGTTGAATCAAGTTCCTTGTCTTGTGGATTTCTTAATACCTCGTCACCTATATAAAAAAGTGTATCAAGTCCTTCTCTCTGGGTTGTGAAAAACCCGGCCCAGCGGTTGCCAATTCCACTTTCATCCGATACATATGTGAAGTGGTTGTTGTTGTATTGCATAGGTGATCGGGCATTGCCAAACTTTACGTTTGTTAATTGCGTGATTTGCTGCTTAGTCAGATAATCAAGTAGAAATATGTTGAACTTGTTTCTGCTTGGGATGGCAGTATCTGCATTAGGTGCATTTGGTCCGGGGCGATTGCTCGCAAAAATAATTCCGCTCTTATTCGGAAACGAAACAAACGATGCATCCAAATCATCATAAACATCATTTGTCAGTTGCTCCAGTTTTTTGCTATCTGCTTTATAAGTGAAGATGTCTGTATGGCCATTTTTAACAGCCGTGAGCAGCAATGTTGTTTTATCTAGCATAAACTGAACATCTATTACCTGATCCAATCCTTCAATCTCTTGTTTGAAGTTTTTATAACGGGCAATAGCATCATAAATAAACATCTTAATTTTTCCATCCTGCCAATACACAACCGCAACTCTGCTTCCTTTGCCATCCCATGCCATTACAGGATAGGTTGGGTTGATTTCATTTCTTTGCATTTTCACCCCGTACTTCACAAGGTTGGTTATCAATTCAAAATTATCGTAGTAGCCAACGGAATACACGCCTTTGTTGTATTTAGCAACTACATAACTTTGATTGCGCGGATTTGGATTTGCCTGAAACCTGAAAAAATCTGTACGATTGTTTATTTCTTCTGTTACAGAAACAGTGCCTTTCGGTACGTTGCGCCTACCTCTGATGTCTTTGTAATATTTTTCCTGCTCATATTCCATGAAGTCTTTCAATACTTCTTTAAATTTTTTCTTGGTTATTCTTTGAGAGGCGTTGTTGAGACTTTTATAAATGCGGGTCAGGTAAAGAAAATAGGTTACGTTTTCCTTTTTATATTTTTCTTCTACATAGAACCAGAAAGCATGACCTGCTACCGTTGGTTTATCAAAGGCAAACTGGTAAAAGTTTTTATAACTTTCACCGAGCATAATACTTTTTAGTTCATCGTCTCTTTGCGTACTCCACCTTTCTGCTATATAGCTTACGTATCCATCGGTCAACCATTCAGGAAGGTCCAATAAAGCCTGGTTACTTGCAAATTCGCCAATGTCCTCGCCAAACATTTGATTGTCAAGCAATACCCTTGCAATACCCTCCCTGATTATTTTTCTTAGGTTGGCGTGGTTGCCATCAAAGTAAACAACCAGTTTGTTATTCACCAATTTAGTAACGCCTCCAGTTGTATTCATATACTCATTTCCTAAGCCAATATTCGAGCTACGATAGTCATTGTAGTTGTTATAAACAATGATGTTTACTTGCTTCTGAAGAGAGTATTCTACAGCTTGTTCAATGCTTGGCAATTCCTGTTCTGCTACTTGCGCTACATATTTTCCCAATTCAAGTCCACCCTGGTTAAAGTAGGTATTGAAGTTGGGAGATTGATAAAACTTCCACAAAAACTTTTTGTGTTGTATTCTGTTTTTACCAAATTCTACTGTATTAACCTGAGCAGTAGCCGAAAAAGAAATCAAACAAACTACTCCAAAAGCCATTAACCTGTTCATCATACTGTTAACTTGCATATCCAATCATTAAAAAGAGTTTAAAATTAAGGATAAAACGTTGTTCTATCCATGTTAAATCAAAGCTATGTTAACTTATAGGTCTTTTACCTTCAATCCATTTGCAGAAAATACGTATATTTTAGTGAATAGTGCTTCCGAAGCCATCATTTTAGATCCCGGTTGCCACTTTCCTGAAGAGAAGGAAATGTTGGGGGAATATTTAAAAGATAATAAATTAAAGCCAATACAATTAATCAATACGCATTGCCATTTGGACCATGTTTTTGGTAACAAATGGGTGTTTGAAACCTTCGGCCTTGAACTATTTCTGCATCCTATGGAAAAAATTGTATTGCAATATGCAGAACAAGCAGGGCAGAAGTGGGGAGTTCCTTTTGAGAATTATAACGGCCCGCTTCACTTTGTAAATGAAGGGGATACTATCCAATTTGGCGATGATGTTTTAAAAACACTACTAACGCCCGGTCATTCTCCCGGCAGTATTTGCTTGTATTGCGAAAAGGAAAAACTATTGTTTGGTGGCGATGTTTTGTTTCGGCAAAGTATAGGTCGGACCGATCTGCCGGGCGGCGATCATGATACATTGCTAAAGAGTATTAGGGAGCAATTATTCGTACTTCCCGATGATATTACTGTTCTTTCCGGTCATGGTGAGTTAACTACAATTGGGTATGAAAAATACAACAATCCTTATTTGAGGTAGGTATAATGGCGTTGATTGGCAAAAAAATAGCCGCAGAATTTTCTGCGGCTATATATATTTTCGATAAAAGTTTATGCAACTTTTAGCAAGCTCATTTTGCTTTTGCTAAATTGTCTTTCGGCATATTCAAGGGTTACATGGTGCTTTTTTTCACCCGAACTTGGCAGTTCATACATGGCATCGGTCAAAATGCTTTCGCAAATACTCCTCAATCCTCTTGCGCCTAGTTTATATTCCATGGCTTTAGTCACCATAAAATCATACACATCATCGTCTATTGTTAAAGCAATCCCTTCCAGTTCAAACAATCGGTTATATTGTTTAATAATACTGTTTTTTGGTTCTGTAAGAATAGCTCTTAAAGTTTCAGTATCCAATGGATTTAGATAAGTAACAATGGGTAAACGCCCTAATAACTCAGGTATTAGACCAAAGGATTTTAAATCTTGCGCATTGATAAATTGCAAGAGATTTTTTCTTTGATAATCCTGCAATTGCTTGTTTACGTTAAATCCGATTGCATTTGTATTTACCCTGCGAGCTATTACTTTATCAATTCCATCAAAAGCACCACCGCAAATAAACAGGATATTCTGAGTATTTACTTTTATCATCTTTTGCTCAGGATGCTTGCGCCCTCCCTGAGGGGGTACCAATACTTCGGTTCCTTCAAGCATCTTTAGTAATCCTTGTTGTACACCTTCGCCACTTACGTCGCGGGTGATGGAAGGATTATCGCCTTTGCGGGCTATTTTATCCAATTCATCAATATAAACAATACCTCTTTCAGCAGAAGTAACGTCATAGTTGCAATTTTGAAGCAATCGGGTAAGCATGCTTTCCACATCTTCACCCACATAACCGGCTTCGGTAAAAACCGTTGCGTCAACAATTGCAAACGGAACATTTAAAAGACGCGCAATGGTTTTAGCCAATAAGGTTTTACCAGTACCGGTCTCACCCACCATGATGATATTACTTTTTTCTATTTCAATATCATTCTCTATTTGTCTGTATTGAAGGCGCTTGTAATGATTGTAAACTGCCACAGCCAATACCTTTTTGGCATCGTCCTGACCAATTATGTATTCGTCCAAAAACTTTTTTATTTCGATTGGTTTGCGAACGGTTAGTTTAAATGAAGATGGCTGAGATTCAGTTTTTAACTGCAACTCCTGAGAAATGATTTCCTGCGCATGTTCAACGCAATTTTCACAGATGTGTCCATCTTGCCCTGCAATGAGAATCTTAACCTCATCGCGGCTTCTTCCGCAAAAAGAACAATGTAAGTGACTTTGTTTGGCCATAATATAAAATTACCTCATCTCAATGATAAAATCAACATTTACTACTTGTGATGATGAGATGTACAAAAATATAATATTCCTCTGCACATAAGCCATTTATCGTGAGCTTACGAAAGCAGCGGATACGAATTTAACAAAAAATATCTAAAGCTTCTCTAATATGCCATCAACTATTCCATATTCAATAGCCTCTTTGGCATCCATCCAATAATCCCTGTCAAAATCTTTCATGATTTGCTCAAAAGATTTGCCGCAGTTTTCAGCCAATATTCTTGCACCTAACTCCTTGGTTTTCAGTGTTTGAATTGCCTGAATTTCAAGATCTGCACTCGTTCCTTGAAAATATCCTCCCAAACTTGGTTGGTGAATCATTACTTCTCCGTGAGGAAAAATATATCTTTTACCTTTTTCGCCTACACTTAATAATATAGAACCCATGCTAGCTGCAAGCCCCATACAAACTGTGCTTACAGGAGAACTAATCATTTTAATGGTGTCATACATCACCATTCCACTTGTAACCATTCCACCTGGGCTGTTAATAAAAAACTTGATTTCCACGCCTGGTTTATCATTTTCAAGCAGCAATAATTTTGCTACCACGTCTTTCGCACTTTTGTCGTCAACTACGCCCCATAGAGAAACGATTCTTTTTTCAAAGAATTGCTTTTCCATTTTTTTAGCCAGTAGTTTATTTTCAGGCGAAGTGTTTTCGTTGGGTTTTTCTTCTTCATCTTCCATCAAAAATGGACGATTATATATTGATGTAATCATTTGTATATGTAGTTTGTTATCAGTAATTCTTTCCTGTTGTTTTAATCTTTCTTTAGTTTCCTTGGGTTGATCAATAAAACCTCATCAACCAATCCATATTCTTTTGCTTCCTCAGCGCTCATCCAAAAATCGCGGTCGCTGTCTTTGGCTATTTGCTCAATATCTTTTCCTGTATGAAAGGCAATGATCTCATACAATTCACTTTTGATCTTCTTAATTTCATTTACAGTTACTAAAATATCACTTGCTTGTCCGCCAATACCACCACTTGGCTGATGCATCATAATTCTGCTATGTTTGAGCGCTGTTCGTTTTCCCTTAACCCCTGCACACATTAATACCGCACCCATACTAGCCGCCATTCCTGTACAAATAGTTGAAATGTCCGGACCAATGAACTGCATGGTATCATATATACCCAAGCCTGCATATACACTACCACCTGGACTGTTAATGTACATCTGAATGTCACGGGACCTATCAGTGCTTTCCAAAAAAAGCAACTGAGCAGTTACAATGTTGGCAACATAATCATTCACGGGTTCCCCCATAAAAATGATCCGATCCATCATCAGGCGACTGAATACATCCATACTTGCTACATTCATTGGCCTTTCCTCTATAATGTAGGGAGTAAGATTTGTAACCTGATGCTGGCGGTAACTATGAATAGTAGCACTGCTGATTCCTTGATCTTTTACTGCGTATTTTTCAAATTCTTTTCCGAAATTCATTAAATATTGGTTTATTAAGGTAAAAGTAAGTGTTGTTCGTTAATTAGATTATACAGTCAGTCAAATACTGTGCAAAATAAATAAAACGACAAAATTGCATTCAATGTTATGTTTTTGGTATCTATATTCAACTAATTGGCAAATATTATAATAAAAGCCGGCAAGAGCCGGCTTTTATTATAATATTTATTCCTTTAATATGAATCTTAATGTTCGTGATGGTGTTGCATTCCAGCTAATTCTTCTGGGGTCACAAGGTCTTCTATTACATTCACCTGCGTTTCCAGAATGTTGAACAACTTGGTGGTTTGCAGCTGATAATAAGTGTTCTCAATAAACTTTTTATCTTTCAACATGCTGTCTGCATAACTATCCAACCATGGTGCATCGTCCATGCTTTGCGTGCCCATATAACCCATGATTTGCTGTTTGGCAAATTGCTTAATTTCTGATGGTTCTACTGTAACCTCATGTTGGGTAGTAAGTTGATTGGTGATCAAAGACCATTTAAGCGAACTGGCAAATGATGGATACTCTTGTTCTGCCTCTTCGGCAGTTTTAACCACTTCCTGACCTTGTTGCATCCAGCGTTTTAAGAAATCTTCTGGAAAATCAATGGGAGTATGGTCTATCAAATGATGATAAATCTGGTCCTGTAGTTGATTGCGGCTTTGTGCATCAAAATGACCCTGAATATCTTCTTTTATAGCGTTCATAAAGTCTTCTGCTGTCACTAAACCTTTTCCAGGGAAGGCTGTAGCGTAAAATTCCTCATTCATTTCAGCTTTTTCAATCAAACCCACTTTGGTGATGGTCATTTTGAAATATTTCTCTCTGGCAGTTTCGTCATCTTTTGACAAACCAAGGTCACTTATAATCCAGGATCTCTCCTTCTCATCAAAGGCGCTATTCAATTGAAGTACAATTGAATCGTCTTTTTTCTTTCCCATCAGTTGTGAGCGAAAGCCCTGTGCAAAATATTTCAACAGCAAAGAGTTGCCTTTGTTGATGCCACCTTCTACTTCATTTCCTTCAGAATCTGCTTCTGCGAAGGTTACATTTAATACATTGTCTTCGGATGCAACTTCTTCGGGATCGGTCATTTTGCCATGGCGGAGCTTTAGCTTTTCCAATTCCTCGTTGATCATGGTATATGTTACATTCACTTTGTGACGGGTAACTGTAATATTCTGGATATTTAAATCAATGGCAGGTTTTAAACCAATCTCAAAAGCAAATGAATAATCAGTAGGATTATTAAAATCGAATTTGCTGACATCAGACTCAAGGGGAAGCGGCTGAGCAAAAATGTCCAGCTTTTCTTCCTGCATATAATTGTTGAGTTCTTTTTCTACTGTCCTCAGTATTTCATCAGTAAAAACGCTTCCACCGTGCATTTTTCTGATCATGCCGGCTGGTACCATTCCTTTTCTAAAACCTGGGATATTAGCAGTTTTAGCATATTTCTTAAGTGATAGCTCAAATGCAGGAAGGTAATCGTTAGTTGCAAGCTTTACAGTAAGCTTGTCTGTTAGTTTGCCAATGTTCTCTCTAGAAACTGTAGCCATAATTGTTCGCTTTCTCCTAATTGGAGGGTTTGAAAAAAGTTATAAAAAAACCCCTTTTTGCAAAGGGGCCTTGGTGCGGATGATAGGGGTCGAACCTACATGCCTTGCGGCGCCAGATCCTAAGTCTGGTGCGTCTGCCAATTTCGCCACATCCGCAATTGGGGTGCAAAAGTAGGGGTTTTGAGAAATAAAAAAAACAGAAACCCCAGAAAAGCGCTGTTTAAATTGTTTTTGGCCATCAGAATGCTATGATAAATTGGCAAATATTCCTTTTTTATGCCTAAATAACCAGCCAATAGCCTTCATCCACTTTCAATGCTACATCTGTTTAAAAAATATTTAATAAACTATTGAGGACCCACTACTCTGCGGACTCCGGCAATTTCCATAATTAAGTCTGCCCCATATACCGCCGCCGGTGTTTGGTAGCCGGTTTTGAATGCTTCATTCAATATTTTCTGAGTAATTAATAAACAAGTAAAAGCTGTTAATGAATAAGCGTCGGGACAGAATAATCTTGCTTCCACTTTTTGGCCATTGTCATTTGTAACTTCGCCCCATACTATACTGGTTGATTTTTCTCTTTTTGAATCATCCAGCCCAGCGGGTTGTTTGTCCACCATTTTTCTGGCAAAATTCTTTACAAATGAGGTCCTTAATAACCAATTGAAAAGCCCTTGCAGTTTAGCAACGTAATAAACCGCCGGAGAAACATTTGTATAAGATTCTATGTTTCGGATGCCAGTTGTTTCGAAGGCTGTAAAAACATCGCCCCAAGGTATTGCCATCATAAAATAACTTATTCCATCAAATTTTACGTTTAAGCTTTTGTGCCCAACAGGCACTGAAACTATTTTCCCGTCAATTCTAACAGCTCCAGGCTCTCCTAACTTGCTGATAGTAGTTACGGCGGTACCATGCGATAGTCCGCCGTTGGGGGTAGCAAAAGCAATTTTTAAGCTAGTTGCATCCGGTAGTGATTTTTTTAAAAAAAGTGATAAGCAATCTGTAGGTACTACGTCAAAACCAGCTCCCGGCATAATCATAATGCCTTCTTCTTTTGCTGCTGTATCCTCTTTCTTCAGCATTTGAAAAACATCCAAATCGCCATTTATATCTAGATAATGTGTACCCGTTTTTAGGCAGGCATCAATCATTGGTTTTGCTGTAATATCAAAAGGGCCTGCAGCATGAATAACCACTTTTACTTCTCGAAGTGCGGCCTCTAGCGCTGAGGTCTGTTCCAAAGAAAATACCCTGTACTCTACATTTAATTTTTCTGCTATGGGCTTTAGGACCGATTCTCTTCTTCCCGCCAAAATGGGTATGAGGTTGTAATCAGCAGCATATCGTGCTATTAACTCTCCTGTATATCCATTTGCACCATATAGTAAAAACTTATTGTCTTTCATGGCTGGAAAAGTACTAAGATTTCAGCATTCATCTATAGAGAAATGGTGAATGGTCTCCTGGAGATGTAAATGGGGAATGAAGTCGATTGAGGAATTGCCCTACATTTAGCAACGTTTCAAATTACTTTCAGATTGAGATCTTAAAATAAAAGTTTTTTTTGAGTAAGGATTGGCAATTATTACTTATATATTTTTTGCTATTTAATATTTACAAAAGAACGGATACATTTAATCCGTAAATTCGTTTTGTATGGAAGAACAAGCAATGGAAGGCAAAACAATTGTGCCCAAGTATAATTTATCTGAAGAAGAGGAGAAAAAAGAGATTCTAAGGCACTATCGGGCGTTATTAAAAGCGTTGCGTTTAAAACTCAAAAAATCTGATAAAGAACTGGTCAGGCGTGCTTTTGAAATAGCTGCCGAAGCCCACAAAACCATGCGTAGGAAAAGCGGTGAGCCTTATATTTTACATCCCATTGCTGTGGCTACGATTTGTGTGGAAGAAATAGGGCTTGGTATTCGTAGTACCATTTGCGCACTCCTGCATGATACCGTAGAGGATACCGACATTTCATTGGAGGATATCGAAAGAGAATTTGGAAGTGAAATAGCCAGAATAGTGGATGGGCTTACGAAAATTGCGAATGTAATAGACAACAATACAAGTCAGCAAGCAGAGAATTTCAAAAAGATATTGCTTACACTTACCGATGATCCAAGAGTGATATTGATAAAGCTGGCAGACAGGCTTCACAATATGCGTACGCTTGATAGTATGAAACGGGAGAAGCAATTGAAAGTGGCAAGCGAGACTGTTTGGGTATATGCTCCTTTGGCACACCGAATGGGGTTGTACAACATCAAGACCGAGATGGAGGATCTGGCAATGAAATATATGGAGCCGGATATGTATAAAGAAATAGCACGTAAACTTTCAGAGACAAGAAAAGAACGAAATAAATACATCAACGAATTCATCAGGCCAATAAAAGAGAAACTTATAAAAGGCGAGTTTAATTTCGAGATTTATGGAAGGCCAAAAAGCATTCACTCTATTTGGAATAAAATAAAAAAGAAAGGGGTTTCATTTGAAGAGGTGTATGACCTATTTGCAATCCGCATTATTTTGGATTCATCTGCGCAAAAAGAAAAGGAAGAATGTTGGAAAGTTTATTCAATTATTACAGATGAATATACGCCTTCTCCTGAGCGGTTGCGCGACTGGCTTAGTAATCCTAAAAGTAATGGATATGAAGCACTTCACACTACGGTTATGGGACCACAGGGCAAATGGGTAGAAGTGCAAATCAGGAGTAAGCGAATGAATGAAATAGCTGAGAAAGGGTTGGCTGCTCACTATAAATACAAAGAAGGCGCTGCTGATGAAGATCGGTTTGATAAATGGTTTGGACAAATAAGAGAAGTGCTCTCTAATCAAGATACCGATAGCGTAGATTTTTTGCAGGACTTTAAGATGAGTTTTTTAGCGGAAGAGATTTATGTATATACCCCAAAAGGAGATGTAAAAATGTTGCCGGTCGGTAGTACGGCACTTGATTTTGCTTTTAGTATTCACAGTGTTGTTGGTTCCAAATGTATAGGTGCCAAAATCAACCACAAGCTGGTACCCATCAGCCACAAACTTCGCAGTGGTGACCAGATTGAAATAATTACCAGCAACAAACAAAAACCTTCAGAAGATTGGTTGGGATTTGTAGTTACAGCTAAAGCAAGGGCAAAAATAAAAGATGCATTAAAAGAAGTAAAAAGAACAATAGCCGAAGAAGGAAAATATACTGTGCAGCGCAAGTTAGAAGGTATGGGAGCCTCATTCAGCCAAACCAATATAGATACGTTATACAATTATTACAAGCTTCAATCGCCACTCGATTTCTTTTACAATGTTGCTATAAAAGCCAATGACCTGAAGGAGCTGAAGGAATTCAATGTAATAGGAGATAAGCTTGAATTGCCCAAGCCAATAAAGCCAATAGTAGAAGTATCTCAGGATTATATTCATACTACGCAGTACAATAAGAAAGATTCGGAACTGATCATCTTTGGGGAGAGCAGCGACAAAATTATGTACACACTTGCTAAGTGCTGCAATCCTATACCTGGAGATGATGTGTTTGGATTTGTAAGTACGGGCAAAGGTTTGATTATTCACAGAACCAATTGCCCTAATGCACCTAGTCTGTTAGCCAATTACGGGCACAGAGTAGTAAAAACAAAATGGGCTAAAAATAAAGAGATCAGTTTCCTTACCGGGCTTAAGATTATTGGTATGGACGATGTTGGTGTGGTCAACAAAATTACGACCATTATATCCGGTGATCTGAGGATAAATATTTCTGCTTTGACTATTGAATCAAAAGAAGGACTATTTGAAGGAACTATCAAAGTTTTTGTTCACGATAAAGAAGAACTGGAAGAGTTGGTTGATAGGCTGAAAATGTTGAAAGGGATACATACGGTAGATAGATTTGATACAGAGTAATTTGTGTGTTCTGCTAATGAACCATTTTAATTGTTGATTATAATATTTTCGCCATTTTATATTCCTGTAAAAATCTTCAAGTCTCTATTTATTCTTCCTTTACCTTAGTTTAAAATTTGCTTTATGATTCAACGGATACCTGCTACTTTATTTTCGCTGATTGTTTGTTTTTCTATCCTGCATGTTCAGGCACAAGATGCCTTGAAATATCAAAAGCCTCCAGCAGTTATTGAGCAACTGCTCTTGTCGCCGCCAACACCATCTGTTAGTATTGATGACGCCGGGAAATATCTTTTGTTGAGCGAAAGAAGCAGTTATCCTTCTATTGAAGATCTGGCCCAACCAGAATTGAGGATAGCTGGTCTTCGTATCAATCCAAAAACTTTTGGGGCAAGTCGGGCGGCTTATTCAGTAAATTTCAGGATCAAGGAAATACAAACCGGCAAAGAGGTACAAGTATTGGGCTTGCCTGCAAATTTAAAAGCGGGTGGTCCCTATTGGAGCCCAAAGCAAACGGCATTTGCTTTTACCCAAACTACTAATAGCGGAATTGATCTTTATTTAGTAGAGGTAAAAACGGCTACCGCAAAAAAAGTAAATAAAACATTGTTGAATACCATAGTTGATGGAGTTCATTGGGAAAACGAAACCACCATTTGGTATACAGGAATAATCAAACCATCAAGTGCAGCCCCACCGCAGCCACTTGCACCATCTGGTCCGGTCATTCAGCAAAACCTTGGCAAAACAGCGGCAAGTCGCACCTACCAGGACTTGATAAAAAATGAATACGATGCAAGTTTGTTTGAGTTTTATGCCACCGGAAAATTGATACGTAACGTAAGTGGTGTAGAAACAGTAATTGGAAAACCGGGAATTTATGTAAGTGTAAACCTTTCTCCTGATGATAAATATTTGATGATTGAAAAGATTGATAAACCATTTTCTTACTTGGTGCCTTCCAGTGGATTCGCATCTACTACCATCATTCTTGATAAGAAAGGGAATGAAATAAAAATATTGGCCAAAAATCCAAGTTCAGAAACAGCCCCAACAGGGTATGATAATATTCAGAATATTCCTTCAAGGTTTGATTGGCGTAATGATGAACCTGCTACCGTTTATTGGATGCAACCCCTGGATAGCGGATTGTATAAAAATAAAATGGAGTTTCATGATGCAGTAGTGATGCTTCGTGCTCCATTTGAGGGAACACCTCAAACCCTTGTAAAAACAAATTACAGGTTTCAGCGAATAATATGGGGAGATGCTTCAACGGCTTTATTGGTAGAAAGTGTTAGACGTCAGCAAATGCAAAAAGTAAGTGTATTGAACCCCTCGACAGGCTCAGTTGAAAAACTATACGAAATCAGCTCCAATGATGCTTATGGCGATCCCGGAGCACCTGTAACATCCAAAAACTATCTTGGTCAACAGGTACTTTCGTTTGTTGATGGAAAAAAATTATTGCTAACCAGCAATGGGGCTTCGCCTAAAGGAGATTTGCCTTTTTTATCCATGTATGATCTGGCTGAGAAGAAGAATAATATTATTTGGCGTAGCGAAGAATCGTACTACGAAAGTGTCATAAAAGTAATTGATGCAGATAAAAAAATTTTTATAACCAGCAGGCAAAGCCAGGTAGAAACGCCAAACTATTACCTGAGAAATCTTAGCCAAAACAATTCATTAGCGCTAACCCAATTTACGGATCCGCAACCCGCTTTGCGGAAAGTAGGAAAGGAGAAAATACATTACAAACGTAAAGATGGTATTGACCTTACAGCCACCTTATATACTCCCGAAGGATACCAACCGGGCAAGGACAAACCATTGCCAGTATTTATGTGGGCATACCCCCGCGAATTTAAAAGTGCCGATGATGCTGCACAGGTTCGCGGAAGCCAAAATACGTTTACCAGATTAAGTTGGGGCAGTCCGGTTTATTGGGTTACCCAAGGCTATGCTGTAATGGATGCAACAGAATTTCCTATTGTTGGCGAGGGAGAAAAAGAGCCCAACGATAATTTTGTAGATCAATTAGTCTGGAATGCAGAAGCAGCCATTAATAAAATTGTAGAAATGAAAGTAGGTGACAGAGATAGGGTAGCAATAGGAGGACATAGTTATGGAGCATTTATGACTGCAAATCTGCTTTCGCACAGCAGATTATTCAAAGCTGGCATTGCCCGAAGTGGTGCTTATAACAGGACACTTACGCCATTTGGTTTTCAGAATGAAGAACGAACGTATTGGCAGGCACCAGAAGTGTATAATGCTATGAGCCCTTTTAGTAGTGCTGAT
>JANPHE010000307.1:0-12296 GCA_031424295.1 Segetibacter sp.
CAAATGTTCGTCCTTTAGATAAGGAGCGCCTTCAACAGTCATGGTACCGCAGACATAGTCGTTGGCTTCATCTATTTGTTCTTCGGTAAATCCGAGCGCTTCCAACAAATTAAAATTCCAATCACTGTATTCTTCACTAGAAAAACCTAGTCGCTCAAGGCATGCTTCACCAAGTGTAAATCTATTGAAGACAAAAGCAATGTCGAATGAGGCTTTCAATGCATCACCCAGCTTTTTAATTTCTTCCGGTATAAATCCCTTTTCACTTAGCGTTTGCGCATTTATAAATGGGGACCCTTCAAATGAAGCACTTCCAACAGCATATTTTACAATAGCATCTGCTTCAATTTCGTTGTATCCAAGATTTTTTAATGCCAATGGAACTGATTGATTGATGATCTTAAAATAACCACCACCACTCAATTTTTTAAACTTTACCAATGCAAAGTCGGGTTCAACACCGGTTGTGTCGCAATCCATTACTAGTCCGATTGTACCTGTTGGTGCAATAACGGTAGTCTGTGCATTCCTATAGCCATACTTTTCACCCATCTCTACTGCATCATCCCATGCTTTACATGCAGCAGTTAGCAGATAATCCGGACAATATTTTGCTCGAATTCCCTGAGGTTTGATACTTAGTTTTTCATAACTATCAGCATCATATGCTGCCAAACGATGATTGCGCATTACCCGCATCATGTCTTCTTTGTTTTCTTCATACCGCTCAAAGGTGCCAAGTTGTTGAGCAAGTTCTGCGCTTGTACGGTAAGCTACCCCCGTCATAATTGCTGAAATTGCACCCCCCACTCCACGTGCTTCCTCACTATCATAAGCTATTCCGCTTACCATCAGCATACTGCCTAGGTTTGCATAGCCAAGTCCCAATGTTCTATAATCATACGATAATTGAGCTACTTCTTTACTTGGAAATTGTGCCATTAAAACAGAAATTTCCAATACTACTGTCCATAACCGACAGGTATATTCAAAACCTTCTACATCGAAGGTCTTTTGCTCTCCATCAAAAAACTGACGAAGGTTTACCGATGCAAGGTTGCAGGCGGTATTGTCCAAAAACATATATTCTGAGCATGGATTAGAAGCCCTTATTTCTCCACCTTTTGGACATGTATGCCATTCGTTAATCGTAGTGTTGTATTGCAAACCTGGATCAGCACATCGCCAAGCTGCATATGAAATTTTATTCCAAAGCTCTCGTGAAGGAATTTTCTTCATTGTGCGACCATCAGTTCTTGCTTTTAACTCCCAATCTTCACCATTTTCCAGTTTTTCAAAAAACTCATTTGGTACCCGAACTGAATTATTAGAGTTTTGACCGGAAACCGTACGGTATGCTTCGCCTTCATAATCGTTAGAGTATCCAGCTGCAATTAAAGCCCCAACCTTTTGTTCTTCTTGTACTTTCCAATCTATGAAATCTACAATTTCTGGATGATCTAAATCAAGGCAAACCATTTTAGCAGCACGACGTGTGGTTCCACCGCTTTTGATAGCACCTGCAGACCTATCTCCGATTTTTAAAAAACTCATTAACCCACTTGAAGTACCGCCACCACTGAGTTTCTCGCCTTCGCCTCTTATGCTCGAAAAATTGGTTCCAACACCAGACCCATATTTAAATATTCTTGCTTCACGGATCCACAGATCCATAATTCCACCTTCGTTTACCAGATCATCCTCTACGCTCAAAATGAAACAAGCATGCGGCTGAGGCCTTTCATAAGCTGATGTAGATTTTTTTAGTTTGCCATCTTTGTTATCTACATAATAGTGTCCTTGTGGCTTTCCTTTGATACCATAACTTTCATACAAACCAGTGTTAAACCATTGTGGACTGTTAGGTACACATGCTTGGTTGAGTATGCTATATACCAATTCCTCATAGAAAATGGTTGCATCTTCTTCACTGGCAAAGTAACTATTGCGCTCACCCCATACTTTCCAGCAATTTGCCATGCGATGCGCTACCTGTTTGGCAGAGGTTTCTCTACCCAAAGAGCCATCAGTTTGAGGTACACCAGCTTTACGGAAATATTTTTGAGCAATAATATCGGTTGCTATTTGGCTCCATTGTTTTGGAACCTCAACGTTATTCATTTCAAAAACAACTTCTCCCGAAGGATTACGAATTATACTGGTTCGATAGTCGTATTCGAACATCTCCTGTGGGGGTACGCCTTCATTGGTAAACCGGCGCTGAAACTTGAGTCCTTTTGATGTCTGTGCAGAGGCCATTGGCAATAATTTTATAAGAGTTTATGGTTTTGTTGTAATTCCTAAGATAAATCGAAATAGGGTAACGAAAATATCAGCCCTTTTTTACAAATCCACAATTCGATATCCACCTGCTGTGGAAAATTGATGTCAAAAAATTCAAACACTAGTGTAGGCCTACATTTCAAGTGTTTATAAAAATTTGGGTGAGATTCTTGGCTTGAATCTTGACAACGCAAACATAATCTACGTAACCTTCATACCTGATTTTTGCCTTTTCAAATTATTAATCAAGCATTTACAACTTTTTTGCTCAATTAATTTACAGATATTTTAAAATAGTTGAATTAATTTTAATAGATATTACATTTACTAATTTTAAAAAAATCATTTGGCATTTAATAAACATTAAGTTAATTTACAGTATTAAAGCCTCATTTCATTGAAAGAAAAGCGGATTGAACGATCATTTGTTAGATATAAGCTTCTTATAATAGAAATAATGTGCCGATAAACAAAAATTTTTAGCATTTTTGCAAGACACGATAATTAGTTGCATGAAGAATAAGCTATACCAGCATTTTGTAAAAAATAAACAACAAGGAAATAAATGCCTTGCTGTATTGATAGATCCTGATAAGGTTGATAACCAAAAGATAGAACAACTTGTAAACATTGGAACGTCTTCTAACGTAGACTATTTTTTTGTCGGTGGCAGTTTGATTATTTCAAATCACTTGGATGAGTGCATACAACAAATAAAATCTTTGTGCAATATACCAGTTCTGCTTTTTCCTGGCAGTCCGGCTCAGATCAGCAAATATGCCGATGCGCTCCTTTATTTGTCACTCGTTTCAGGTAGAAATCCCGAATTACTAATAGGTCAACACGTAATCAGCGCTCCATTTGTAAAAAAGAGCGGGCTGGAAATAATGCCTACCGGATATATGTTGATTGATGGTGGAGCACCCACAACTGCTTCATACATTTCCAATGCAACACCTATTCCTTCAGATAAAAGTGAAATTGCGCTTTGCACTGCAATGGCAAGTGAAATGCTAGGCATGAAGTTGATTTATATGGATGCAGGAAGTGGAGCTAAAAGAGCCATTACTGAAAACATGATTCAGATGGTAGCAGAAAATATAGAAGTGCCCTTGATTGTTGGCGGCGGTATTTTAGAGCCCGAAAAAGCTTACCGAAATTGTAAAGCTGGCGCAGACGTAATTGTGGTAGGTAATGCTATAGAAAAAAATCCAGACTTGATAAGAGAAATGGCTGCAGCTATTCATAGTGTAGCAATAACTGTTTAAAAGAAAATGATGAGTTTATAAGCTCATCATTTCTTTAAATTTAACTGTTTGCCTTCGGCTTACCTCTATTTTCTCTCCACCTCTTAGTTCTAGCAACAAACCTCCATTAAAAAAAGGTTCGATTTTATCTACCCATCTTAGGTTGATAATATGCTTGCGGTTGGCTCTGAAAAATACTTTATCATCCAGCCTTTCTTCCAGTGAGTTCAATGATTTTAATATGAGCGGCTTATTAGTACCAAAGAAAACTTTGGCATAATTGCCAACGCTTTCAAACAACCTGATTTCATTAAGTTTTACAAACCAGCATCTTTCCCCATCCTTTACAAATACCTGATCTTCTTCTCCCAAAAATCCTTGTTTTGTAGTCGAAGCTGTCCCATTTGAAACACTCCCATATTTATCTTCCAAATTCACTTTCTGAATTGCATCAAACAAGCGCTTTGGCTCTATTGGCTTCAAAAGATAATCTAATGCATTTACTTCGAAAGCCTTCAATGCGAATTCATCATAGGCTGTTGTAAATATTACTTTTGGCGCCCTTTCAAGTTCCTCAAGCAAATCAAAACCTGTTTTACCTGGCATTTGTATATCCAGAAAAATAAGATCGGGGTTGTGAAGTTCAATTTTCTGCACACCTTCCTGAACATTGGATGCTTCGTCTATTATTTCAATTTCACCAAATTCTTGTAACAACTTTCTCAACTCATTGCGAGCCAATCTTTCATCATCAATGATAATTGTTTTTATAGCCATAGTTATTTACATTTTGTTTATTGCTAAGTATGGAATTTTATAATAGAGCAACCGGCATTGTTACAGTAGCCTCTACCATATTGCCTTCTATATTCTTTATTTCAAAATGTGCTTTCTCTCCGTACAACAGTTTTAAACGACTTTGCGTGCTCGACAAGCCAAATCCATCCGGATTATAATCTCCGTTCAAATGACCGGTATTTTTCACGACTAACTCATGATGATTGTCTTTAAAATCTGAAACAATCTTGATAATTCCACCCGCTACAATTTTACTTATCCCATGCTTAATTGCATTTTCTACCAGCGTTTGCAACATCATAGGGGGAACAGGTTGATTCAAAGTATCCTCATCTATATCGTATTCAACATTTAGTCTGTCTTCGAAACGAATATGCTCAAGCGCAAGATAATTTTTCACAATCGTCAATTCTTTAGAAAATGGAGCAGTTTCCACTTTTTCAGCCAGCATGCTGCTTCTTAGCAAATGACTAAGTTCCGTAATTGCCTGTCTTGCCCTAATAGGGTTTTCATCTACTAGTGCCCTGATACTATTTAGCGCATTAAAAATAAAGTGCGGATTAATATGGGCTTTGATGGTTTTCAATTCTAGCTCTTTCACAAGACTTTGCAACTTCACTTTGTCTAGCTGTTGATGTTGACTTTTAAGTACATAATGATAAGTGAAGTAAATAAGATTCCATATTATAAGAAATAAGAAGCTTCCAAAAGATGCCCGAAGTGTTTTATTAATTAAAGTGTATTGTTTAAACGCCTCGCTTGTAAGCCCTAAAGCGTCTTCAAGATAAATGCTGGCAAATGCAAATAAAAATGATGCCCCAACCGTAGTCAGAAACATAAATATTATTTGTTTATCTAATTGAACCTCTAGTAAGTCTTTCCTCATTATAAATGCTCGCATCAGGTGAGTGATGGCAATACCTATAGTTGCATCTAAGAAAAGAACCTCAAAAAAATACGGCTGTTCCTTTGTCCTGAGTGTTACATAAAAAAAAGTATAAACTATAATATAAGTACTCCAGCCCCCTATTTGGCACAACCAATATTTAGAAATAGATTTTTTCATTTAAGGTTCAAAAATAACAAGAATAACCGCAAGAAGATTGTGACACTTGATTAATGGTCATTTTAAACATATAGGTGGCTATTATCGGCTAACTGAACCTTAATTGAACTAATTTGTTACGATTATTTCTGTGCTTAGGCTGAAACGTCATTAAACCTTAATTTTACAAAAAATCTTTTGGATGGAAATTTACCCAGGCGATCTCTTAAAGAATATTGATAGTCCAGCTGACCTCAAAAAATTGAGCCGAAAGGATCTTCACAAAGTATGTGATGAATTGAGGCAGTACATTATAGATGTAGTAAGTGTCCATGGTGGGCATTTCGGGGCTAGCTTGGGTGTAGTTGAATTATCGGTAGCGCTCCACTATGTTTACAATACCCCATACGATCAATTAGTATGGGATGTAGGTCACCAGGCTTATGGTCATAAAATATTGACTGGTCGCAGGGATAATTTTATCACCAACAGAAAATACAATGGTTTAAGCGGCTTCCCAAAAAGAAGCGAAAGTGAATACGATACATTTGGCGTAGGCCATTCTTCCACCTCTATTTCCGCAGCTTTAGGAATGGCAATGGCTGCAAAATACAAAGGAGAAAAAGACAGAAAATCAGTAGCAATTATTGGTGACGGAGCCATGACTGCAGGTATGGCTTTCGAAGCGATGAACCATGCAGGAGTTGCTGACAGTGACATGCTCATTATCTTGAATGATAATTGCATGAGCATAGATCCCAACGTAGGTGCGCTGAAAGAGTATTTAACTGATATTTCGTTATCTCCGACCTATAATAAGTTCAAAGACGATGTTTGGAAAGGTTTAGGAAAATTACCTATTGGCAAAGGTTTTACTCGAGGAATGGCTCATAAATTTGCTGAAAGCCTAAAAGGAATGGTAAGTAGTAGTGCTAATTTATTCGAAGCACTCAAACTCAGGTATTTTGGGCCTATTGACGGTCACAATATTACTAAATTGGTAGATACACTCAAAGACCTCAGAGAAATACCGGGACCGAAAATATTACACATCGTAACAGTTAAAGGAAAAGGATATTCGCTTGCAGAAAAGGATCAAACCAAATGGCATGCCCCGGGTTTGTTTGATAAAGTTACAGGCCAAATTGTAAAAAAAGTTTACGATGCTCCACAACCTCCCAAATACCAGGATGTTTTTGGCTGGAGTATCATAGAATTGGCAGAGTTAAATGATAAAATAATGGGCGTAACACCGGCTATGCCTAGCGGCTCTTCATTAAAATTTATGATGGAGAAAATGCCTGATCGCTCTTTCGACGTAGGCATTTGTGAGCAACATGCAGTAACCCTAAGTGCAGGTTTAGCTACACAAGGTTTAAGGGTTTTCTGCAATATCTATTCATCGTTTATGCAACGGGCTTTTGACCAGGTAGTGCACGATGTGGCTATACAAAAATTGCCGGTAGTACTCTGTCTCGATAGGGCAGGCTTAGTGGGCGAAGATGGTCCAACACACCATGGAGCTTACGATATCGCCTATTTCAGGTGTATCCCAAATATGATTATCAGTGCACCCATGAATGAGGTAGAGTTAAGAAACCTCATGTATACTTCACAGTTAGAAAGCACAAAATTACCTTTTGTAATCCGCTATCCTCGTGGAGAAGGTGTGATGACTGATTGGAAAAAACCTTTCGAAGAAATTACAATCGGAAAAGGAAGAAAAATAAAAGATGGGGAAGATGTTGCAATACTTTCATTCGGACATCCTGGCAATTTTGCAATTGCAGCCATTCGTGAATTAAGAACGCAGGGGTTAAATCCAGCCCATTATGATATGCGCTTTGTAAAACCTATTGATGAAGAAATGCTTCACGAAGTTTTTACAAAATTTGATAAAATTATTACAGTCGAAGATGGAACCGTAATTGGAGGATTTGGTAGTGCCATATTAGAATTTATGGCTGCCCATAAATACAGTGCTGATGTAAAAATGCTGGGCATTCCCGACAGGTTGGTTGAGCACGGATCTTTAAAAGAACTGCATAGAGAATGTGAATACGATGCGCAGGCAATTGCAGAAGCTGTAAGAGTTTTGTTGAAGGACAAAGTGCAGGTTTCAACTTTGGTAGGAGGATAACTTTTACCAGAAAGAATCATTGAAAGCCGCTCAATTTTCGAGTGGCTTTTTTTTATGCACCATGCTATAACCTGGTAACTTTCGCAATCATTGCCAAAAAATAACGACATTACCTAAATCAACCACAATTCAATCCTTTCCCGGTAAATCCTTCACAAGAAACCTATACCTATACACCTTATGAATGAATGTACAAATGTTCATTTGAGATTTTGTATTCTTCCCTTATATAAAGACAGGGGGCGCATTTTTTGCATAATAAATAAAATAATTGGTACAGATGATCAATCTTTTTAGCTTTTATCGAATTTACAAATACCTGCTGCTATATATTGCCGCTCTGCTTTACACAGGAGAAGTAAGATCACAGGATATACCTGTTGATGGTCAAAAGTTCATTTTTTTTCCTCACCCGATGACAAAAAACTGGACAACTTCTGTTGGTATCACAGCCACTACTATGCCGCACGACATTACCGAAGAATTCCAATACCGTATTCCTGCAGGAGATTTTCATGTTACAAAAAAAATGGGCAATCATTTTATCCTGGATGGCCGGGTAAATTTTCAAATATTCCAAAACCTTATTACAGTAGGCCCCCATTGGGTCAGCAAGGTCAGTGATCGTTTATCTTTTTCTGTCGGCAATGATATAGGCTATTGGTTTGGAGCTGTTCATTCAGAAGGCTTTAAAACAAAAGGGAAAGGATGGCAAAACTATCCAACGGTTTCACTTGGATACAGGTTTAACCGCCAGGCTCTATTGACTTTTAAGGCAGATGCGATAATGAATCTTAGCATTGATACCCGTGCCGGCGAAACTAAGCTTACCTCCGATGTCGGGCTTTTAAGCGGATCTTCTTATGCACTTATCTTAGAGCAGCCATTTTCTGGTAAAACAAGTATGTCCATAGGTTTTCGGGCTATCTATACTAATTTCTTCTGGCAAACATGGGCGCTCTTCGAAAATTTCGACCGTAACTATTTATATCCTCAAATTATAATCGGCCTTATTTTATGATAAAGTATGGAACTATAGCGCTTCTACTGCTATTACTGATTAGTTGCAAGAAAGAGTACACAGCACCCTTACCTGATATTACATGGCCCCTTTTCGACTCTTCCGGTACTGTACCATTAACCAGTATGACCAGGCAAAAAATAGAAGGGGTATATGCTATAACAGAAGGATCTGATGCGTTTGGCGAATCAGCCGTTATGAAATGCAGTTATACAGCCAATGGATCAGATACCACCTATCACTTTTCTCTCTTCTGCCAAAAAGAGGTAATCTATATTATTTGTGAAGGAAAGCGCCTTGACAGTACCATTCTTCTGAAAGGTTATTGGAGAAATATGGTAAATACCGAAACGGGAAAAATAAGGCTCACCATTACTAATAGCAACGGCGCTTCTCAGCTGCTCTACTCAACAATTGCCGACTCTGTTTCAGGTGTAACTGTTACCGGAGTATATGGTTCTGGAGACAACCCTCCTGATAAAAATATTGAATTGAGTTATCTGAGGAAATTAAGAACAACACGCACACTTCAAATAGTTGCTCACAGGGGCGGTGGCCGTACATCCGATCTTTTGCCTGCATCAGAAAATACTGTTGAAGTTATTAAGTTGGCCTCAAGATTTGGTGCTACAGGAGTAGAGATAGATGCGCGGATGACTAAAGACGGCGTTCTTATTTTATACCATGATGAAACATTAAATAACCGCCTAATTCAAAAGAACGGCTTAGTTGGCCCAATAGAAAATTATACCTACGACCAACTATATAACCTGGTACGTTTAAAAAACGGTGAGCACATTCCAACTCTTAGGCAGGCCCTTAATACTGTGTTGTATAATACCCCACTCCATTATGTCTGGCTCGATGTCAAGTTCAGCGGATCTTTACAAATGCTGAGAGACATGCAAAAGGAGTACTTGCTGTTGGCCAATGCAATGGGCAGAAGTTTGGAAATAACGATCGGTATTCCGGATGACGAAGTGCTCCAAAACTTCCAGGCACTTCCCGACTTTACAAACGTACCCAGTGTATGCGAACTGACACCGCAAAACGTTGCTACCGTAAATGCCCGTATATGGGCGCCTCGGTTTACTTTAGGTTTGCAAATTGCTGAAGTTCAAAATATGCATGCACAGGGCAGACAGGTGTATGTTTGGACTGTTGATGTACCCGACAATATCAGAAAGTATATGAATGAAGGCGAATTTGACGGTATGTTATCCAATTATCCATCAGCTGTAGCTTATTTTTATTATGCGAAACAATAAAATTATTTTTCTTTTTTTTCTATTGCATTTAACATGGCTGAATGCGCATAGCCAAAACGATCAAGTATCTTTACAGGGAAAGCCGGCAAGTCGCAATTCTCTCGATCTATACATAAGCGGCGGCTTTGGTTATTATCCTTCAAGCGAAGGTACGCCGGCTTATCTGCAACCAAAAGTATCAAGAATAAATGCTGTTACAACTGTCAGGGTGTTTTGGCAACCCAATCATTTGCTGAAAATGGGGTTAGAAACGGGGACTATGACTTTTTACAATTATGAGCTTACAGACTCAGCAGGTAACAAGGGGAGAATAGCTTTAAAGGCCACCCCGGTATTGCTCGAGTTTGGCATGACGGTAAAGAAGCGGATTAGAATAATTGCAGGAACAGGGGTTTACTTTCTGAATACAAAGCTTGATTACGCAGGTGAAACGTCTTCGCAAAAGCTAACGATGGGTTGGATGGCAGCAGCTTCCTACACATACCCTCTAACCCGCGACTTGGGATTAGGGGCAGAGGCAAAGTGGCTGTACGCATCTGAAACGACGATTGGAAGTCTTGGCATACAACTGCAATTGGTTTGGAAGTTTTTTAAGTGGTAATAATTAAACGATTATGATTCAAAAAATCCTTTCTCTTTTTATCCTAAGTGTAATGATGAAGAAAGCCAATGCGCAGTTTGATTCCACTCACTTAGCAGAAAAAAACAAAGAAATAGTATTCGCCAGCGATACCCAGGCGCCTATGTGGGTTGAAACATTATGGCTAAAGGCAAACAATAACAGGGAAGCTACTAAAAGCATCTTCAATCACATTATTCACAAAAACCCACAATCGGTTTTCTTACTTGGCGACGTTGTTTCTTTAGGTTATAGCAACAAGCAATGGAAACCCATAGATGAAAAGCTTGAAAAGCTTCGGCACAACGGCGTGAAAGTGTACGCTGTGCTTGGCAACCATGAAGTGATGGGGCAATCTAATAAAGGTCAGCAAAAATTTCAGCAGCGATTTCCTGACCACAACAAAACCGGTTATGTTCAGGTAATTGACTCCATCGCTGTTATCATGCTCAATTCTAACTTTAATCAACTTTCAGATTTGGAAAATCGCGAACAGGTCAATTGGTATAAAAATACCCTTGATAAGTTAGATGCAGATTCATCCGTACAATTTATCATTACCGGCTGTCATCATTCTCCATACACAAACAGCAAGATCGTTGGTTGTTCCAAACCGGTACAAGAGAAATTTGTACCGCATTATCTGCATTCGGCAAAGAGCAGGCTTTTTCTGTCAGGTCACTGCCACAATTTTGAACATTACAAAATACAGGGCAAAGACTTTATAGTAATTGGCGGCGGCGGCGGCTTACACCAGCCTTTAAAAACAGGCGACGGATCACTTCCCGATTTGTCAATCGATTACAAGCCCATGTTCCATTACCTTACCGTAAAGTTGGTTAACAACGAATTGAATGTACAATCCATTGCACTAGAAGCCGACAAAAATAGCTTTAAAGACGGTTTTACTTTTAATATAGCACATGAAAAGCCTGAAACCTTAGCCAAAAATAATTAGTTCGCTGGTTTATCTTAGGTATTAAAATCTCTAATCATATGCCACTCCCATCTACTTTATTTATCGCAACACTATCGTCACCTTAAACGCATTAAAATATGTGCAGCGCTATTACTAACGATGCCCATATTTCAATAATACCAAATATAAATATTATTTAGTCAAAAAAGAGTTCAAAAAAATATAATTAAAACCACAGGTTTTTTTTATACTATATTTTGTAAATATTTGAATAGCATTTGTAATGAATTCGCTCACCTGTTCAAGGCTATGGTGCAGTTTGTTTGAAAATTTCGTTTTTAATATTCCCCACATATTCTCGGCGGGATTAAGTTCTGGGCTATATGGCGGCTAAAACAGCAATCCGATATTTTCAGGTATTATAAGCGTTTTAGCTTTGTGGAAAGCACCATTATCTAAGACCAAAATATTATAAACATGTTCAAATTGCTTTGAAAACTGATCTAAAAATAGCTGGAAGTTATCAGCATTCCAATTCGGCATTTCTAATAGAAACTGATCTCCTGTAATGGCAGAAAATGCACCAAATAAATAAAGTGTTTTAAAGATCTGATGGAAAGGACAAATGGGCTTAATTCCCTTTGCTGTAAGGGCTCTGCCATTTCTTGTAAATAATCCAAATCTATTCTCATCTTGAAAAAACAAGTTGGCTTCATTATATTTAATGCTAGAAGCCAGTATTATTTCCTGGCACTTTTGACTAAAGTTTTTTTAAAAGTTTCCACAGCCTCGTCGTCTTTTTTTACATGACTTTTACGGACCACTTTTATCTTGCTACCAAAATGCCTTTCTGCATATTTTACCAAGGTTATGTATTTAAGGTCTTTTTTAGAAAATTCTGTTTTTACCCACTCTAGTAATTCGACATAGCCCCTTATTCCATTTTTGGGGTCTTG
>JANPHE010000308.1:0-15670 GCA_031424295.1 Segetibacter sp.
CCATTCTGCGGCAGACGCAATGCCATTGTCAACAAGCCTGTTGCTGCTAGATAGCCAAATTTCGCCACCCCATGTTCGCATACCTATCACTTTACCAAGGCCCAATCTTCTGAAACCTTCTGTAACTGCTTCTCCGTCCGAGCAAGTAACCTGGTCGCATAATATAACCATCGGGCCACGGAATGCATACTGCATATTCCAGGTTGGTCCACCTGCGCGACCCTGCCAGAACATCCAAGCTTTTCGCATCAGTTTTTCAAGTACCCAACTATCAATATTTCCACCAAAATTGTGGCGTACATCAATGATCAATCCTTTGCGATTAAATACCGGATAAAACTGCTTAACAAATTCATCCATATTTTCTCCTCCCATCGCTCTCAGGTGAACATACCCAAAATCACTGTTGCTCATGCTATCCACTTTACTCCGGCGGTCCAATTCCCATTCTCCATAGCGAATATTGTATTCTTCAAAGGCTGTAAATGGTTTTACTACCTGCTCATAAGATTTGTTATTTCTATCCAGCAAACTGAGTTTAACCGGAACATTTACTTTGTTGTACAACAGTTGGGCAATATTTGAAACTGAAGTTAGGGCCACATTATTTACTGCAGTTATCACATCTCCTTCTTTTATTCTTAATTCAGGTCGATTGAGTGGCGAGGTGACATCGGGAAAGTCTGGATCCGTTTTGTAAATATGCTGGACAACAACCCCTTTATCGTTACGGCCCAGAGCTGCGCCAAGGAAACCAATTGGCACCTGATTAGGCGATGTTCGCTTATCTCCGCCATATACGAAGGTATGTAGTGCAGACAACTCTCCTACTGCCTGGGATATAAGGTCATCCAATTCGTACCTGTCAGTTATCCTGGCTAACAGTGGTTCATATTGACTACGGATGGTATCCCATTTTACTTTGTGCATGTCTCTGTCATAAAAATAGTCACGCATCATGCGCCAGGCATCTTCATACATCTGTTTCCAGTCTTCTTGTGGATTGATTGCAAAACTCCAGCTTCCCAGTTCAACTTTACTATCTTCAAAAACGATTTTTGCGCCATTTGCTTCTGCGATTGCCAACGTTTGGTTCTCAAAAGACACCAGCAATTTTTTCTTATTGGCAGATAAACTGATTGCACTAACAGCTGCTACTACTTCAACCGGTTCGTACTTTTTGCTTTCGCTTATTTTTAATGAGAACAGCTTTCCGCTATTGCCGTTATCCGGTCCGCGATCTATCCAATACAAATAGCCATTAGCAACGACAAGGCTTCCAATGTTGGCACTTTTTACAGGAACCTGGTAAAGCGTTTTCATAGCATAATTCCAATCGTACATTTTAGGAGCTACAATTGGTTTTGATTTCTTTTTAGAATTTTTTTTTATCGTATCATTTTTAGTCCCGGCAGTGAAAACTGTATCCATCAACCAGGAATCAGTTTGAAGAAAAGGAAATTTGACAATTGCATCTAATGGCATTGCATAGATATTGCCCGTCTCTGTATAATATGGTTCGGGCTGTCTTGATCCCCATGGCGAATTTACTTTCGTTTTAAGATTGCGGTCAGAAACAAAATAAAGCCAATTGCTATCTGCAGACCAGGAAGGATTGTAACTATCAAGTCTCGGCGTAGTAACTACTTTCCTTTGCATATTGGTTACATCCAACACACTGATTTGGGTATTCAGGTTGCTGATGCCGGAAGTGAAACTAAAGAACCGGCTATCGGGTGACCAAGCAGAACCAACATTTCCTCCATAAGTACTATCATAGGAATATTTCACGGTTCCGGTTGCTACTTCTGCTATTCTTAAAACTTCGTTCTTATCGTTGTAAGCAATCCATTTTCCATTAGGCGACACTTCAAAAAAAGTAATGAGCGTCTTACTATTCTTTGTAATTTGTTTGGGTGTGCCACTGCCATCTGCTGTCATCATCCATACTTCGTACTCGCCGCTTTCATCCGAAAGTACTGCAAGACTTTTGTTGTCGATAAATTGAACAGCTTTAAAACGTACACCACTTTTTCTGCTCACTTCTACCCACCTGTCGCTCTTGGCAGGAGATACAAAAACTCTACCTCTACTGATAATAGCAGCATAGTTGCCATTTGGAGAAATACTGCTAAAGCTGATGCTGGTAACAGGGCTTTTAATCCACTTTGTTTTTCTTTGATCAAAATCAGATAGCAGGTTGATGTCTAAGATTTTCTCGAAACCTGATGCGATGTCTAATAAACATAGATCAGCGCCTTTTTGAAACACCATTTTTGAAAAATAAATGGAAGGTGATTGAATATCCCATCCTTTGGAAAAAGTATGTTGTTTAAGCCCCTTTCCAGACTTATCCATACTCCAAATATTCATGGTGCCATCCCGGTCGGATAAAAAATAAATACGTCCGTTATAAAACATGGGATTCCTGCTGGTACCATCGAAATCTCCTGTCAGGTTAACCGCTTCGGTCTTGCCGTCAAACTTCCACACCTGCTCTATAAAGCCGCCCTTGTATCTTTTTGTCTTGCTGCCCTGATCGGGAAATCGGGTAAAAAACAAATTGCCTTCATCATCATAACAACCTTGAGAAGCCTGCCACAAAGGAACTGGTTCGGTTTGTAAGGTTGTGGGATCAATAGTAGCCAATTGCGGAGATGGCAATTGATTATATTTATCTGTACGATATAATATTTTACCGGCTTTAGTCCAACCGGAAATTTGCATGCCATTTCCATCGTACTCATAGGAAACTCTGCGTGGCACGCCACCATTGATGTTCATTACATAAACTTCAGTAGCACCTTCGTACTGGCCAAGGAACGCAATCTGTTTTCCATCGGGAGAAATGACAGGATTGATCTCCATTCCGGGATGAGTTGTTAACCTGGAAGCACTCCCGCTTACCGATAAGTCATATTTCCAAAGGTCGCCCTCCGCTGTAAAAATGATGGTATTTCCATAAATGCACGGAGTACGATAATATCCTTTTTGTTGGGCATGAACACTAATTGATGAAATTATCAGGATAAGCAATAAGCAATACTTTGGTTTCATGAAAGCTATTTAATTATGAAAGTAGGAATATTATCAAACTACACTTTGAAATTCTGAATGATAAAGAAAAGGAAAATTTGGGTTTTGACAAGGTAAAAATACATCTGACCTTCTTTTTAGGATAAGAATTAAAAGGAAACTTGAATGAGTCATATATTTTTCATTTCCAAATCCCGCAACTTTTCAAGTCATTAAAATCACATAATAATTTAATCAAAAATGCTTAGTTTTATTTTTTTATCATTTAAAATATCAAACCATTTATGAGTTTACTTGACCGCTTATCAAACGGATGGAGTATGTCTATGCAAAGCCTTAGAATACTCAATGCAAACAAAAAGTTGATTATTTTTCCTATTCTTTCCGGTGCCTCTTTGATTTTGCTGATTACGTCTTTTTTAGTCGGAACAGTATTCGCATCATCCTGGTTATCGGAACTTTTCGAAAACGACAGCCGCATTTTAGCCTACCTGTTGGTATTTTGTTTTTATTTAGTCAACTTTTTCATCGTTATCTTTTTCAACGTTGCCCTGATGTTCTGTGTGGGCAAATATTTCAAAGGAGAGGAAGTTGATATTTCAGAAGGCCTCAACTTTAGTTTTAGCAGAATTGGTATCATATTTAGCTGGGCGGTAATGGCGGCTACAGTTGGTACTATTTTAAAAATGGTTCAAGAGGAATTTGGAATAGTCGGAAAGATTATAACAGGCATCATAGGCATTGTATGGAACATTGCAACCTTTTTTGTCGTGCCTGTTTTAGTCAATGAAAATTTGGGACCGGTAGATGCCATCAAAAGATCGGCCGGGATAATGAAAGAAAAATGGGGCGAAAGCCTGGTTGGAAATTTCAGTTTGGGGCTTGTGCAATTTGTAGCACTCTTATTGATTTGCGTTCCACTTTTTTTCCTGGGTTCGCTTATTAATACTATGGTAGGTGTTGTATTAGCACTTGAAGCAGGTTTGCTGGTGATAGCTGTTATTAGTGCTGCGCAAAGTATTTTCATTTGTGGTGTTTATCATCGCACACAAGGTGTAGAAATACCTATGATAAACGATGATAAAGTAGATATGCTTTTTGGAGAAAGTAACAAAAAGAAGTTTTGGTAAAAAGGTTATCCCAACTAGTTAATAATTTAAGTTGAAGAAAAATAAACCGGTGGTTAGTTTAAAATGGCAAAAGTAGCATCAACTATTATCGCACAAATAAGTCAGCTGCAAAGGAAAGAATTGGAAAAAATTGTACTCAAAGCTGCTTCAAAAGACAAATCTTTTCATGATTATTTACTAGTTAATTACTTTGAAAAAGAAGATAGTGAGCAGCATTTGTTTGAACAAGCTAAAGATGAACTTGAGATATTATTTAGAAAGAATTACAAAGGTATTTCCCAAGAACTTCAATTAGCAAATATGCTGAGCGCCTGCGGAAAGAGGATTTCAGAATTTTCAAAAATCTGTAAAAATAAAAATCTAGAAGCTGACCTTATCATACATGTGCTTAAAATTCCATTTTCATTCAGTACAAATATGTTTGGCACTTGCTTTACCGCTTATAATTATAAGGTTGTATTATTGCTGAAACGTGTAATCAATTTGGTAGAAACCAGGATGCATGAAGATTTTAAAATTCAATATCACTCCACCATAAATGATTACTTAAACACACTACACCGCACTTCTAATCACTTGGATTATGTGTCTGCATTACCAAAAAATATCTGACTAAATAAAATAAAGATGGACATTGAATTATTATCATTCGGTAAATGTTGTTTTTGCGAAGAATTGTTGGGGCAACATGAAGTAGGAAAACATCTTGCTAAGCATTTAGTATCTATGGAAAAGGCTGAAATTGGAAAAAGCACTAAGCAGTATTATCACATAATTGTAGATGCAGAGGAAATGTTTTTGCATATGCTTGTGGATGGCAATGCAAAAATGAAAGTAATCGACAACTATTTAAAGGCAATTTGGTTAGACTGTTGCGGGCACCTAAGCAACTTTAACCATAAAAATTTTAAAATTTCCATGTCAGATAAGATTGCTGACATTTTTGAACCAAAGGTAAAAATCAATCACGATTATGATTTTGGTAGCACTACCAGGGTTGCACTCAAAGCCGCTAAATCATATTCGCTTTATTTTAAAGAAACAGTGGTATTGCTTTCAAGAAATGAACCACTTGAATTAATATGTGATACATGTAAAAACAAACCAGCCGTTTGCATTTGCTGTGTTTGTATGTACGATAAACCTTCTTTTTTTTGTGAAAAATGCGCTTCACATCACGAAGAATCCTGCCCTGATTTTCAAGACTATGCAAATATGCCTGTTGTTAATTCGCCACGAATGGGTGTTTGCGGTTATGAGGGAGGTAGTATTGATAAAGAAAGAGATGGTGTTTATAATCAATAATGCTTAATTAACATATAAATATAAGAAGAAAACAATGCAGTCCCTAGCGTTTTATTCAAATCATTTAATCAACTTTTTTTAAATTTGAAACTTAACCATAATCACATTACCTCATTTCATTCTTATCCCCATTTTCGCATTTGCATTATATTCGCACCACCATGAAAAAACTGTTTTTTTTATTGTTGCTTTACCCGGCGATTTCAAACGCTCAGTTTCCTTCCATTTTTGACAGCAACAGTCCTGATGTATATAAAGAAGTCGCCGACATCGTCATTCATTCTTCTGGTATTTCCTTCAATTTTATTCAAACAGATTCTATTGGTGATGGCAAGTATTCTTCCATGTACATTTCAATTAAAAACGATACGCTTGTACTGGTAGTTCATGATTCTTTATTAGGTAAGTCGCTAATGCATATCTATTCTGTCATTTCCGTTAAGGGACCTTTTGACCTTCTTTTTCCTGTATGGAGGGCACACTTTGAGGGTGAAGCAAAAGAGGCAACCTTGCTGGCGTATGAACATGGTATTGCTTATGCACTCAAAAAACCCGGCGGGCATGAAAAAATCTTTTCTTTTGGTAAGATGGAAGACAATCCAAACTGGAGGATAAGGGCTAAAGATTGGTAACCAAATTCAATAGATGTTCTTGATAAATTAGTTTTACCCGGAACGTTTAATCAAATTAATTCCCCTCGCCCAACCTTGGCCTTAACCGCTGCTTTGATTTGTTAAAAATCATAATCCCATTCTGCTTTCCTTCCCGTAGCATTTGCTGCTCTTCCAAAGGGAGATTATAGGTCTGCTGACATTCGGGTGTGCAACATCCATCGTGCTTTACAGCACATTCGGCGCATTGGATAAAGAGTAAATGACAACTATCATTCTTGCAATTGGTATGTATGTCGCATGGCTTGCCACATTGGTGACATTTGGCAATCACATCTTCGGTGATCCGCTCCCCCAGCCTATCATCAAAAACGAAATTTTTTCCAATAAACTGACTTTGTAATTCAGCTTCTTTTACCTGCCTGGCATAATTGATAATGCCGCCTTCCAAATGAAAAACATTGACAAAACCATTGTGCAGCATAAAGGCACTTGCTTTCTCACAACGGATACCACCTGTGCAGTACATAATTATGTTTTTGTCCTTCTGGTTTTGAAGCATCTCTACAGCCATTGGCAATTGCTCACGAAAGGTATCACTCGGCACTTCAACTGCATTCACAAAATGACCTACCTCATACTCATAGTGATTGCGCATATCCACTACAATTGTTTCCTTGTCCAACAACAAATTGTTCATCTGCTGCGCATTTACATATCGCCCCTTTCTTTCCATACTAAATCCCGGGTCAGCAATGCCATCTGCAACAATCTTTTCACGAACTTTAATTTTCAATACCCAAAAGCTTTTACCATCATCTACAGCAACATTTATCCTGATGCCTTTTAGGAAAGGAATGGAATACAAATAAGCCTTAAAAGCCTCAAAGTTTGAAGTTGGTACACTTGCCTGTGCATTGATGCCCTCATGCGCTACATAAATTCTACCAAACACTTTTAAAGGATGCAGCCCCTTATACAACGCATCCCTAAACTCTCCTGGATTATCTATTGGGAAATATTGATAAAAGCTGATGGTAGTACGAGGTTCTGTTTCCTGGTACAAACGTTCCTTAAGTTCCTTTTGTGAAACACGGTTGTGTAGTAATGCCATAAAATTAATTTTTAAGATCCCGGAAGTTCCGGAACTCCGTTATTCAACGGACCCACTTGCAGAGCAGGCAAAATTGCAAGGCAAAAATATGAAAATTCAACCAAGACGAGATTGTAGATTGTGAGATGTAAGATTTTAAAAAAGTAGAGTCAGTAACCCAATTTCTTGAAACTTCACACTAGTAGACGTCAAATCAAACTTCAAACATAAAACATCAAACCCGATTTTTTATTAACCAACCTGTCCCGCCCCTACTGTGGCTCCGCTATCATAGACATGTCCACGCTCGGTTTTGAGCATCCGGGATGGGTACCGGTTTATGACAATAAAGTCGTGAGTTGCCATAATAACGGCTGTATTAAAATCTCTGGCTATATGGAGGAGCAATTGCATGATTTCTTCACTGGTTTCAGGATCCAGGTTACCGGTAGGCTCATCTGCTAAAATGAGTTTAGGCGAATTAAGCAATGCTCTGGCAATATCAACTCTTTGCTGCTCGCCACCACTCATCTCAAATGGCATTTTAAAACCTTTGCTTTTTAAGCCAACTTTATCCAACACATCGTTGATCTTTTCTTCCATCAGGCGATTGTCTTTCCATCCGGTTGCCTTTAGTACAAATTTTAGATTCTCATGTACATTCCGATCAGTAAGCAATTGAAAATCCTGAAAAACAACACCCAGGTTTCTACGCAAATAAGGCACTTTTTTCCAGGTCATCTCTCTAAGATTGTAACCTGCAACCATTCCCTGTCCTTCTTTTAGAGGTAAGTCTCCATATAAAGTTTTCAGTAGGCTGCTTTTACCGGTTCCTGTTTTACCTACGAGGTAAACAAATTCACCTTTATTCACATTTACATTTACATCCTGCAAAATAAGGCTGGTGCCCTGGTATATATTTACATTAGAAAGTGATACGATCGATTCTGCCATGATAAATTGTTATGTGGGCAAAAATAATGTAAGAACACCATGTGAATTTGTGAATCTTTTCATTCAATTGTTTATAACTACAATTTGAACATTTTAAAATTCAAATACACATATGCTAAAAAACAACTTAATGGATAAACATAGCTGTTTCATCACTCAAATCAATACTTAATTTCTCCAAAATCTCCAGTGAGTATCAGTTGCTTTTGATTGCAGGCCTCTACTCTACCAACTACTTTTCCTTCTATTCCAAAGGATTTGGCCAAAGCTATTATTGCTGACGCTTTTTCTGCTGAAGTGAAAATCTCCAAACGATGCCCCATGTTAAATACCTGGTACATTTCCTTGGGATCGGCATTGGAAGCTTCCTGAATGATGTTGAATATAATTGGGGGTTCAAAAAGGTTGTCTTTTACCACCCGCATATTGCCCGGTAAGTATTTCATACACTTGGTTTGACCTCCACCACTGCAATGTATAAGTCCAAACACATCATCGAAGTGATCCTCAAGTAACTGTTTTATGACCGGGGCATACGTTCTTGTCGGACTTAATATGAGTTTGCCAATATTGGTTTGCTGACCTTCTATTTCTATCGGATCACTCATTTTGTTTTTGCCAATGTATGCAACACCATCATTAAGCGTTGGCTCAAATGTTTCTGCAAACAATGCGTATGATTTGTCCAAAACATCGTGCCTTGCACTGGTTAATCCATTGCTGCCCAAGCCACTGTTATAGGCTGTTTCGTAATTAGATTGACCAAAGCTAGATAGGCCTACAATCACATTTCCCGGCTGAATTTTATCATTGGTTACAAGTTTACTTTTAGGCCAACGTGCAGTCATGGTTCCATTAACTGCAATGGTTCTCACTACATCACCCACATCTGCGGTTTCGCCACCTAAAAAGTGAATATTCACCCCAAACGTTCTCAGCCAATCAAAAATGGCTTGTGTGCCATCAATTATAACCTCCAAAACTTCTCCGGGAATGTGCTTTTTGTTTCTGTCAATGGTTGAAGAAAACAACAAATTATCATAGACGCCTACACAAATCAAATCATCCAAATTCATCATGATGGCATCCTGGGCAATACCTTTCCAAACGGAAATATCACCGGTTTCTTTCCAATAAAGATAGGCCAGAATACTTTTAGTACCTGCACCATCAGCGTGCATAATGTTTACCCATTGCTCATCATTTCCCAGATAATCTTTATAGATTTTGCAGAATGCGTTCGGATATAATCCCTGATCCAGATTTTTAGTTGCAGCATGAACTTCTTCCTTCTGTGCCGAAACTCCACGTTGGGTGTATAGTGACATGGGGCGAAGTTAATGTGACAATTTGAAAATGCGACCATTTGAAAATTGGAAAATGTTAGAACAGATAGATATATAAATCAAAAATACGATATCGAAATGAAAGATAGCGTGATCTGAAGTGTGAATGATTATCTTAGCTTTGCCCGATTAACTATGATCAACGTTCACTACGACTTAGACAACTTACCAAAATTCAACAATGCAGTTGTCACCATTGGTACTTTTGATGGTGTACATCTAGGGCACCAGCAAATCATTGCATTGCTAAAGCAGCAGGCTGCAGCAGTTAGCGGAGAAACGGTGATTATTACTTTTCATCCTCATCCTAGAAAGATTATAGCAGGTGGCAAACAGGAAGTGAAGATCCTTAATACGCTGGAAGAAAAAATTGAACTGCTCGACAAACATGGAATAGCTCATTTAGTCGTCGTAGAATTTACTGATGCATTTAGCAACCAAACAGCTCAGGAATACATAGAACACTTTCTGGTAAAAAAGTTTCAACCGAATACGATCATCATTGGATATGATCACAAATTTGGAAAAAATCGCTCCGGCGATTACCATTTGCTTGAAAAACTGAGCGAGCCGTTTACTTATAAAGTAATGGAAATACCAGAGCGGTTGCTAAATGAGATCATCATTAGTTCTACCCGTATAAGAGAAGCACTGATGAGTAGCAATATTTCAAAAGCCAATACATTTCTGGGTTATGATTATTTCTTCTCCGGAAAGGTAATAGAAGGTAATAAACTGGGTAGAACCATCGGTTATCCAACAGCAAATCTTGCAATTGATAACGAAGAAAAATTAATTCCCGGCCTAGGCGTGTATGCCGTGACTATTTCCATTGAAAACTATCCAAAAGTTCAGTCAGGTATGATGAATATTGGTATTCGTCCAACTGTTAATGGAAGTAGCAGAACAATTGAAGTAAACATTTTTGATTTTAGTGATGATATCTACGGTCAACAACTAAAGATTGCTGTAGTACAACACCAGCGAAGTGAAATAAAGTTTGAGGGGTTGGAGCAATTAAAATTGCAGTTGAACATAGATAAACTAAAGGCCATTTCTATACTTGAAAGCAAGAAAGATTAATCAATTCATATTTCAACGGCATTAATTTTTAATTCCCAATGATTCAAGAAATGCATTTGAGTTAGGTTCTCTTCCTAAAAAATTTCGAAGCATTTCTTTCTCATCCATTGTACTTGATTTCTCCAATATATTCTCACGATAACTTACCCCGGTCTTCGTATCCATCACCCCGTTCTTTTTGAAAACAGAAAACATATCTTCTGCAAATACTTTGGACCATAAATAGCCATAATAATTGGCAGCATAACCATTCAAATGACCAAAACTGGTAATAAAATGGGCACCTTCAGAAAAAGGAACCTGGCGAATAGCATTTATTTCTCTCGAAATTTCAAGTATTCCTTTCTTTTTTACTTCACTATACTTGTCTTCATAGGTAAAATCCAATAAACCTAAACTTACTTGTCTGATGTATTGAATGGCGATGCCTACCTGTTGTGTTTGTTTCAACTTGTTAAACAAATCTATGGGCAATGGTTGACTGGTTTTATAATGTTTGGCAAACATAGAAAGCGACTCATACTGCCAAACCCAATTTTCCAGAAATTGTGAAGGTGCTTCCGTAAAGTCTCCTTTTACATTGAATGGTCCCTGGGAAGCAATGTCTGACCGGCCAAGCATAGAATGGACCAAATGACCGAACTCATGAAACAACGTAACAACATCGCTGTGCCGCAACAAAGAAGGCTGTACAGCAGTTGCTTCAGGAAAATTGCAGATTAAAGCAGAAACAGGCAACAATTCTTTACCATTGATCAACCGATATTGGCTGATAGGGAAACAGGCAAAGTGCGTATATTTATCCTGACGTGGATAAAGATCAAGGTAAAAACTACCAATTTTCTGTGTATCCTTATACATATCAAAGGCTTTTACCTTGTTGTACCAAACAGGAACATTTTGTACTTCCTTTATGTGAATATTGAAAAGTTTCTCGTAAACCTGAAACATGCCTTGAATAGTATTATTCATTTCGAAATAATCTTTCAACTCATCGGTATTCAGCTTGTATCTGGTGTCCAACAATTTCTTCTTGTAAAAAGAAAGATCCCAATCATAAATCGTTTCTTCAGCAGTTGGGTTAAACTCTTTTTTTAATTTTTTCAGCTCATTTAACTCCAAGGTGACATTTGGTGCAAGCCGTTCTGCTAAATCATTCTCAAATTTCCATACGGAAACGGGAGATTGTGCCATCTTATCGACCACTGAATAAGCAGCATAACTGGAAAACCTGAGCTTCTTTGCAAATTGGTCACGATAAAAAAACAAACTGTCCAATACTTTAATATTAGCAGGAAAAGCCCTGTTGTTTTCCTTCATAAACATCTTACGCCTTGTTTCTTCACTAATCGCATTATTCATGACTTCTACATAGTTCGGACCGTTTATCTGAACGAGGTATTTTCCATTGCTCCTTTTCCATGGTGACCTGGTATTGTCAGGCACCCCTTTTAATTCCTGCTCTGTAAATTCAATGCTGTCTTTGGACTCTGCTATGTTTCTATCGAACTGAATACCATAATTGATCAATTGTTGATTCAATACCTGCAATTCCTTGCGTTTTGCAACATCAAGCTTCATCCCATTCTTCTCAAAAGCAAGCATCGTTTCTGTTAGAAATTTTTTCTGGTTTGGTTTCAATATTCTGGCGAAGGGAGATACCGAATACATTTGTAATGCAGTGTACAATGCTTCGTTTAAATAAATATTTGATGCATATTCAGCCAATTTAGCGCTACCGTCGTTTGCGGCATCCCGGGCACTGTCGTTTAAATAGGTACCGCTAATCAAACCCAATTTAAATGCGACTTCGGTAATATCATAACTGAGTTCATCAAAGGCAGTCAATGTTGCGGCAAGACTTTTTGCTTTGTTGGTATTTGAAGTAATATTATAAATTCTTGCATCAGACAGTTTAAGAACATCAGCTACAGCTTTTTTAATGGTGGAAGCATTAATAGCATCGAACCTTAATGGTTCGTTGGAACGAACCAATAATGGATTTTGTTGGGAAGTGGTAGGCTGCGCATTTGACAGGGTTACGCAGAATAAAAACCCTAGCAAAAAGAGCTGCCTGATACTTAATAACATGAAAATTAATTTTAACGGTGGCGGTAAAATTAAGGAAACCGTTTAGGAAAGTATGCTAATATTGATTTGAAATTAGCAACCCTTTTTTCAATCCAAACCTGTTTACCTCCTGATTTCAAATTGCTGAAATGAAATTTCTTCTGTATCGGTAACCAATAGTTCGCCTACGATTGCTCTTTGGGGGCCTTTTTTGCACCATTCTTTAAAAAGCTCCAATTGGGCTTCATTTCCTGATGCCATTATTTCTACATTTCCTTCCGAAGTATTTCTTACCCAACCGGTAATACCCATTTTATCAGCTTCCTTTTTAGCGGTCGCCCTGTAAAAAACACCTTGAACTTTTCCTTTAATCAAAATATGTTTGGATGGCATAACGAAGGTTGATTGCAATGAAAAAGTGAATGTAAACAAAAATGTCCTCCATTTCTGAAGGACACTTATCTATAATAATCAATAATATCAGTGTAGAGAATCGGTATTAAATTTAAAGCCCCACATTAGTTGTAGCGCCCTACCCCCGTTTTCTGCAAAATTTTTTTGTTTTTTAAGCTCCGTTTCCAATTCCAGAATTCTTGCCTGAAGGTTTCTGAATAGTTCAGGTTTTGTATTCTCACATTCATCACAAACGCCGTCTGTCAATAGTTCCTCTGATTTAAAATCGTTGCATTTTGAACAGGCTTTCATACAATTTAGTTTAGCTTAGATATTGGATTGTTAGGCAGCACTTGGCTAATGCTAAGCACCTACCAGGAGTTAATAACGGAGATTTGTTTTATTTATTATTCTACGAAACAGTTTACTTTTAGAGAATAAAAGAGTTCCATTTTAAAAATTCAATTTATTAGTGCAGCAGTTTTTCAAAAGCATATTATCCGTATTGATTTTTTCTCAAATGAATACCCATGTGCTTTCTCAAAACAGAACGAATCTGGGAAAAGAATATTGGCTTGGGGTTTCTAGGTATACATTTACAAATATGGTTTAGCCGTAAAGTTTTTAGCATATTAAAGAACAAACAACAATTGCTTTTGAGAAGCTTTAGCATTTTATCAAAAATTAATTTCCTTACTTTGACAAATAATAAATCATCATGAAAAAAATCTTATTTATTACTATTTGTTTTGGATTGCTTTCGGCAATGGATGTACAAGCCCAGAAAACGGCAGTTAAAAAATCAACCGCTTCAACAAAAGTTACAGAACCTGTTAAAGAAGATAAATCTAAAAGACCAAGCCCTCCGGCTGTTGCATCTGAAACAACAGCTTTTGGAAATAAGATTACGATTAATTATAGCCAACCCGCAGTAAAGGGAAGAGAAATTGGAAAAGAAATAGCACCTTTCGGAGAACATTGGAGAACCGGCGCAAATGAAGCAACTACCATTGAATTTACGAAAGAAGCACATATCAATGATAAGTCTATCCCGGCAGGTAAATACAGCTTGTCCAGTATTCCGGGCGAAAAAATGTGGACTCTAATATTCAATAAGAATTGGAACCAATGGGGCACTTCTGATTACGATGTTAGCATGGATGTGTTAAGAGTTGTCATAGAGCCGCAACAAAGTCCTGAATTCATGGAAAGATTAACTTTCCTGATCAATAAAGAAGGCAGAACAGTTATGCAGTGGGGAAATATCCTTTTAGATTTCATTATTCAATAGTACAAACATAAAGAAATTAAAAAGCTCCTGCGAAGGAGCTTTTTAGCATTAAAGCCAGTTCTACTTCCAACTAGATTAGATTGAACGGTCCGATGTCCTTAAAATCTGCATTTAATTTGCAATTACAGGCATGTGCTACTGTATCTCACCTACCACTTAACTCCTTATCATGAAAAACAAAAAACCAAGCTAAGCAGAAAAATATGCTGCCTTACTTCAGCTTCATCAACAAATATGAAAACATTTAAGCATTCAATTTAGCTGACTGTTCATTTGTAGATGAACCTGCATGTCCGCCCTCTGTGTTTTCGTAATAAAAAGTTTTGTAGCCCAGGTCGGTCATCTTAGCTACCATTTTGCGGGCATGCCCAGGATGTACCCTATCGTCGCGGGTAGAAGTTGTAAAAAATACTTCAGGATACGTCATTCCTTCTTTTACATTTTGATAAGGCGTGTATTTTTGTATGTAAGCCCATTCTTCTTCTATATCGGGATTACCGTATTCGCCCATCCAACTGGCACCTGCCAGTAATTTGTTATAACGCTTCATGTCCAATAGCGGCACCTCGCACAATACAGCATTGAACAGATCGGGCCTTTGCGTAAATGCAACGCCTACCAAAAGACCTCCGTTGCTGCCACCTTCTACTCCCAAATGACTGGGAGCAGTTACTTTTCTGGCTATTAAATCTTCTGCAACAGCATATAAATCATCAAATACATTTTGCCTTTTTTCTTTAATTCCATCCTGGTGCCATTTGGGACCAAACTCGCCACCACCTCTCAGGTTGGCCAATACATATACGCCACCACGTTTTAGCCAGGCAGTACCTTCCTGCGCTATATAATTGGGCTGTAACGACACTTCAAAACCACCGTAACAGTATAGTAAGGTTGGATTGCTACCACTGTATTGAATATTTTTCGCTGACACCATAAAATAGGGTACTAAAGTGCCATCTTTTGAAGTTGCTTTAAACTGTTTGACTTCGTATTTACTTGCATCAAAATAAGCTGGCAGTGATTGAATAGATTGTATGGTATGCTTGCCAGCATCTGCTAAGTATAAAGTGGAGGGAATGATGAAGTTTTCAAAACTGAAAAAATACTGATCAGAAAATTCATCGGCAGAAGTCAGAGAAATATTTCCAAGTTCCGGTGCATTTACTTTGGTACTACTCCATTTATCATCTTTAAAAGTATAACTGTATAATGTACTTGTAACATTGGTTAGCAAATTAATAAGCAAATTATTTTTTGTGGTTAAAAGCGTTTCAGAAAGGCTTGAGTATTGATCAGGAGCAATGATTAAAAGCACTTCCTTTTTACCCAGTAATAACTTTGCAAAATCTATGCTT
>JANPHE010000309.1:0-5948 GCA_031424295.1 Segetibacter sp.
AGCACTAGCAACTGCGGCTGAAGTTCTGATGGTGAAAACACGCAACTGCGGCGGAATTCTGATGGTGAAGAACCAGCAACATCTGCGTTTGTGCTGTTGGTGAAAACACGCAACAGCGGCGGAATGGTTAATGGAAGAGAACTATAATAAAGGGTAGGAGTTAATAGGAACGGGTTTACATTTACTGGTCACAACTTGTCCTGTACTTCAGTTGGGAGGCATGTGGTTTATTTTAGTTGTAAGTTCGCTTTGCATAATTTAAAATAGCCTGGGGATCAAATATGAAAGCAGGAGAAACAGGTGAATGCAATGTTTCAGTAATCAAGGTTTTAGACCAAGGAGAACTATTTGGAGAATTTTGGACAATGGATAAATAACTCAGTAATAAAAAAGTATCAATTAAAAGTTTAATGATGAACCAATCAATGGAAACTTAACAACAGTTGTCAAGCCTAATTGATAATAAAATTAGCGGTCATTTTAATGAAATAGAGCAAACTAATAAACAACAAAGAGCAAAATGGAGTTGAAAAAAGATTTCATACAACAAATCCAGAAAATCATTTCTACAGCCAAAGAGAGGGCCATCCGTTCGGTTGATACCGAAAGGGTCCTCATGTATTGGGAAATTGGAAGGGTAATATTTGAAAAAGAACAACAAGGTAAAGAACGGGCTGAATACGGTAAATTCATTATAAAATCGATTTCCAATGAGTTTCAGCCACAATTGGGTTCGGGGTTTACTGTTCGTCAATTAGAGCTGAACAGACAGTTTTTCCGTACTTTTCCAAATACGAACGCACTGCGTTCGCAATTCAGTTGGACACATTATAGAACGCTAATTCGAATTGAAAATACAGACAAAAGAGAATTTTATATTGCAGAAGCAAGAAAAAACAATTGGAATGCAAGGCAGCTGGAACGCCAGGTTAATAGCCAGTTATTTGAACGCCTATTACTAAGCAACAATGTAAAAGAGGTATTGGCGGTTGCCAGAGAAGAAAAACTGCCTGTTGATGCCAAAGAAATAATCAAGGACCCTATGGTCTTAGAATTTTTAGGATTAAAACGGGAAGCAACCTATTACGAGAAAGATTTAGAGAAAGGTATCATTACCCACCTACAAGATTTTATTTTAGAGCTAGGCAATGGCTTTGCATTTGTAGCAAGGCAAAAACGCATACACATTGATGGAGACGAATTTTTTATAGATCTTGTTTTCTTCAATCGTCTGCTACAATGTTTTGTAGTTATTGAGATAAAAACCAATAAGCTTACGCATCAGGATATCGGGCAGTTGCAGATGTATGTAAACTATTATAACCGATACGAGAAACAAGATTTTGAAAATCCAACTATTGGGATATTACTATGCACCGATAAAAATGATGCAATGGTAAAAATTACCCTGCCAGAAAACAACAACACCATCATAGCTAGTAAATACCAATTGTATCTGCCAACCGAACAACAATTGATAGATGAAGTGAAAAAAGAAATTGAAAAATTGGAAAACCCGGAAGCATAATGGGGTCCTTTTATTCATAGCAATAGGTATCATCATTTGTGCACTCATTGGTTGGTTTTGTCCCCCTTTCTTCAAGGTGTTTTGCAAGGCACCTTGCTGCATAGATAAATGGAGGTTTCTGACTGCCATCCACCCTTGAGTTGAAGCCCGGCAAAACGAGAAGAGACTCCTCCTGCGTCGGAGTAGACATGGAAAAGTCGGAGTGGACATGGAAAAGTAGGAGTGGACATGGCAAAGTTGGAGTAAGCATGAATAGTTTCTCATTGTACAAACAGGGGGTTCTTTGTCTGCGGGGGGGGTGTCACTAGCCCTTGCAGGTTCTTTACCTTAAAGATTTGCAAATGATGAAGCCTGTTGGCGAAAATATGATCAGGGGCGTAAAAATCCTCATTCATCACGCAATGCGCTTCACATCAATGCATTATTTTTACATCAAACAATCTAACATGAAAAAGATTCAAGCCTTGTTTATTTTCTCAAATGGACGTGTTGCGGCTATTGACAAAAAATCAGGAGAAATCATCTGGGAAATAAAGATTAGTGAATATGTCAAAAGTAGTGGTGGAAGGTACTATGGACAAATCGTAGTAGAAGATAATAAGGTTTTTGTAGGAACAGCTGGTATATTGGTTTGCCTCAGTGCGCAGGATGGATCACTGCTTTGGAAGAATGAACTGAAAGGGTGGGGGTACCAGTTTGTTTCGCTGGCTAATGCGGGTAGCAATGATATTGCTTCGGCTGCTTCAGCCAGCGCTGCAACAGCTGCTGCTATTATTGCAACTACTTAATTAAATAGGCAATGCTGGTGGGTTTGGCCTGCTTATCTATATGGTGAATGGTGAATGGTTAATTGTGAATGAAAGATAGAATAATAATAAGTACGATTTAATAGGAACGGGTTTTCGTGTACCGATCACAAATTGTTCTGTATTTTTTTACGGGAAACCCTGGTGTTATGAAATATCGAAGTGATCTTTCGGAACGCTTTAACTTGCAGGGTTACCGAAATTCAAAAATGAAATAATGAAAGAAATACTACTACAAATCATCCCGACCGAATTATTGGAGCAGTATTGGAAGCAGGTGGATAAAGAATTGCCAACCAAATTTGAGCACCTGACCGATGCAGAAATATCCACTGATACATTTAGTTTTTATACTTCGGTGGCATCGGTTTTTTCAAGCAAAATAGAAGGAGAAGATATTGAGTTGGACAGTTACATCAAGCATAAAAAATTTGGCATTGAGTTTTTACCCGACTACACCAAAAAGATTGATGATCTTTATAGTGCTTATACTTTTGCCAAAACCAATGTGCTTAACAAAGCCAACATCAGCAAAGCGCATCAACTATTGAGCAAACATATTGTTGCCAAACACCAGCAAGGGAAATTGCGAATACATAACATGTATGTAAGCACACCCGATGGCAGAATAGAATATGTGGCAGCTCTACCGAATGAGGTGGATGGAGAGATGGAGAAATTATACAGCGACATTGAATTGCTTTTGAAACAAAAACTAAGCATAGAGGAAGTTTTCTTTTTTGCCGCCATGATACATTTGGTGTTTGTAAAAATTCATCCATGGAATGATGGCAATGGCAGAAGCGGACGGCTTTTAGAGAAATGGTTTTTAGGACAAAAGTTAGGCGATAAAGCATGGTTTGTTCCAAGCGAAAGAAGCTATTACGAGCAACATCAAACCTATTACAAAAACATCAGGGCATTGGGTATTGAATATACTGAATTGAATTACTCAAAAGCATTACCATTCCTACTCATGCTTCCCAATTCAATTTGTTAATGGTTAATTGTAGGTGGTTAGTGCTTAATGAAAGCGAACATTCTAAAAATAAATAGTTTTGCATTTGCGGTTAAGGTTGTAAAACGCTTTCAGTATTTGTTTGAGCAAATGAAAGAATTTTTCGGATGCATGGTGTCTTCATAGAATAGCCCTGTATGAGCAAGTAGGAGACCCCACTATATTCTAAGCATATTTTTACGCTAGCTGAAGTCGCCTCAAAGGCAATGTGTGTATGAAGAGCCTCCGGCATTGAGCTTCAGTATTACCAGGTATTCCTTACCCAAAAACGATCTACTTAAGCAGGCTGTTGGTGAAACACCAAAAGCGGAAGGCAGAAAAGTTTGCATGTGGGGACACCTGCAATTGCGAAAGGCGGACAGTTTGCATGTGACGACACCTGCAAAGTCGAAAAGGCGGAACACCTTTATTGCATTCCACCTTTCATTATTCGTTTGTACTAACCCTTTCCTTTTACCTTAGGCATGGCCTTTCTTGGTATCATGGTTTCGCTTTGGGCGGTGTTGTACACAAAAGATGCGACGATGGTGGCGGCTTGAATCAGGTCGGCAGGTACAAGGTGGTCGTAGGTGTCCATATTGGTATGGTGTGTACGGGTGTCGTATTCTATTTCGTCCTGTATAAACTGAAAGCCTGGAATGCCTACCGCATCAAATGCCAAATGATCGGTGCCATCAGTGTTTTCGAAGGCCACGGTTTTGGCGCCCAGCTCATGAAAAGGTTCTAACCATTTTGAAAAAATAGGACCGGCGTCTTTATTTTCCTGCAGATAGATACCCCTGATTTTTCCCGTGCCATTGTCTAGGTTGTAGTATGCCGATACTTTGGCGTGTGCAGGTTTTAGCATCATATCGGCAGGGTCTGCATAGTGTTCTTTTACGTAGCCACGAGAACCCAGCAGGCCTTGTTCCTCGCCACTCCACAGGCAAATGCGAATGCTGCGTTTAGGCTGCAGGCCGGTTGCTTTTATTATTCTTATGGCCTCCATCATCACGGCACTGCCTGCCGCATTGTCTGTAGCACCGGTGGCCCCATGCCAACTGTCCAGGTGCCCGCCTATCACTACCCATTCATCTTTCAATATCGGATCAGTACCAGGTATTTCTGCTACTACATTGTATCCCTTCAATTCATTGGGGTAAAATGTTGTTTTGATGTCTGCTTCTACTTCCACTTTTTGCCCGGCTACAATCAGTCGTTGAATCCGCAAATAATCGTCGCTGGAAAGCATGACATAGCCATAATTGTTTTCTGCATCTTTTGCATAGCTGCCACCATTCTGTACAAATACAGTTCCGTCGTTGCCAAGGCCTCTCATGCTGAGCACAAGGGCCGGTTTTTCACGCTTGTAAAAATCGCCCATCTGCCTTAGCAGCGCTTGTCGTTTGCGCATCGCCAATATTTGATCCATAGAAATACCACTGTTGTTACCCGGTGTTTTATCCGGCTTGGCGGGGTTCGCCATTTTATCCAATTCTTCATCGGTAAATCGGGTGCCATCGGGTTTAAAGGATGGTTTCAACGTGTCAGTGGAATACAGCATGATGATCTTGCCTTTTATTTTTCCTGCATAATTCTGGTAGAGTTCAGTGGAGTCTTTAAACTTCACCAACATGACTTCTGCTGAGGACATTTTTTTGCCGCCATAGCTACCCGTCCATGCACGTGGTATGGCCACTACAGGAAAGTAATAGGGAGCGGTAACAGCTAGGTAGCAACGGTTCTGTTCCCACCCTTGTCCAAATTCGCCCCATGGTTCCAGGGCTGCATTGGTGAGGCCCATTTTGATAAGTTCCTCTTTTGCCCAGTTAGCCGCTCTGAAAAAGCCGGGAGAATTGGTCAGGCGTGGACCACTTACATCTGTCAGCTGAAAAGCAAGGTCCATTACTTTGGAATTGCTGAGCCCTACTTTCTTTATTTTTTGGGTGGCATCGGTTTGTGCAGACAATATGCAGAACGATCCGCATAAAAAGGATAAGAGTACGATTTGCTTCTTCATGAGCTGTTGTTGTAAATGAAATGATGCCATCAAGGTATTTATTTATTTGGAAGGTTGGGCATTTTTTCATTTTTAATGGCAGGAATAATCTTCCATGATGAATCCGAAACGGCCTTGTGCTTAATCGTGTATGAAAAAGGGGGCATTCTATTCTCATGATTTTCAATGTGCAGTTTAACCATTGACACGGTCAGGCTATCAGCGGTTCATTTATTATCTTATGTTAACGGCCAACCATTCTACCAAACCTAGTTTTGTTGAAAATTAGAAAGTATGCAAACAACATTGAAATGGGAAGAGGCTGCCATGTCAGCTATCGGTATTTATCTGCTCAGCTTCTTTAACCTTGGGCTGCCAATTTGGGTTTGGTCGTTGCTTTTCTTTGCACCGGATATTTCCATGTTGGGTTACTTTATCAATGCGAAGGTGGGTGCGATTAGCTACAACCTGTTTCATCACAAAGGCATGGCCATTGTATTGGCAATGGGTGGTTATTATTTTCACCAGGATATGATGGCCGCTATTGGCATCCTCTTATTTGCGCATGCTTCCTTCGATAGAATATGGGGCTATGGATTAAAATACTCCGACAGCTTT
>JANPHE010000310.1:0-28660 GCA_031424295.1 Segetibacter sp.
CTGCTGGACACATAAAAGAATGCATTTTGACTTGTTTTAGCAGCATGCAAGTTGGATAATAGCTGGTAATGATGAACCACTCCATCAAACGGTTTTCTGCTGTGGGCATTTTTTGTAAGCAACACGTACAACCGCTTTCTTAGGTTGGAAGAATGGGATATAAGAAAGGTGTCATCAATATCAGAAATAAAAGCATTTTTGTTACTGTAAGGAACAATGATGCTTCCGTGCCCGGTGGCCAATACTTTTAAACCATTAGCATGTTGCAAATAATAGTCCACTGCAATATCGTGGACGCCGGGCTGTAATGGAGTTTCTGAATGAAATTCAAATCTAAAAAATCCATCATCAGCCGTTACTCCCTTATACTCCTTGCCACCCCACATGACCCTGACATGTGCCCCCGATACCCCAACAACCATAAAAGACCTTAATAAGGCAAAAGTATTGGTCCAAAAATTTTGTCTGTATTTCTTTCTGGGAAGCGGACTGAGGGAAAAAACATGACCAAATAGTATAACCTGGGACGTATTCCCCAAACCGTGGTACACTTTTATTACTGGCTTATTGGTTAACCGGAAAAGGGACAACAATCTTCTTTTTATGCGCTGTATCAAAGAAATTGTTTTAGGTTTATTTATTGATTTCAAAAAAACTTGTATTAAAATATGGATTTTGCTTCATCATCTATCATTCTTTTTGTTATCAATCCTGTTTCGGGTGGAATAGTTAAAACCGATTATCCTGAACTAATAAGAAACCACTTCATTCCCACAAATCACATACTTCATTTTCACATATTATCAGGTAAAGATGACACCAACGATATAGTAAAAATAATTGAAAAAACTGTACCCAACATTGTAGTAGCAGTTGGCGGCGATGGTACCATTTCTCTGATTGCAAAAATAATAATTGACACAGCTATCCAACTTGGTATTATTCCATCCGGTTCTGCCAATGGCATGGCACTTGAACTAAACATTCCTTTTACGCTTCCTAAAGCGATTGAACTCATCAAAAATGGCAAGAGTCAGAAAATAGATATCCTAAAAATAAACAATCAAATCTGCCTCCACCTCAGTGATATTGGTATCAATGCACAGCTGATAAAATACTTTGAACAAGGAAAAATAAGAGGCAAAATTGGTTATTTATTGGTCGTTTTGAAAACGCTATTCAGAAAAAAAACAATATTTGCTACCATTCAGACAGATAGAATAGAAATAAAGCGAACTGCATTCATGATTGTATTGGCCAATGCAAGTAAATATGGCACCGGGGCGGTTATCAATCCTTTGGGAGACCTGTACGATGGCTTGTTTGAAGTGGTTATTATTAAAAAATTGAGCCTGTTAACTTTATACAAAATGTGGTTTAAGCCATCTGCATTTACTTCAGACCAAATAGAGGTTTTTCAGGCAAAGGTTGTGACAGTAGAAGCGAACAGAAAAATACATTTTCAAATAGATGGAGAATATATAGGAAAGGTTCAATATATCCGAGCAGAAATATTGTCTCAGCAATTAAACATTCTGCTTCCTGATTAATTATTCAGGCACAATGAACCTGTACCCTACTCCATGAATGGTCTCAATTTTTACATTTTCATCTTCTTTCAAATACTTTCTTAATCTGGCAATAAATACATCCATACTTCTTCCCAAAAAATAATCGTCCTTTCCCCATACATTTAACAAAGCCTCTTCCCGCTTAACAACTTGATTCTTATTATCACAAAGAAAATTCAATAATTCCGACTCTTTTGATGTAAGCTCAAACTTTGTAGTTGGAGTAATAACAACCAAATTAACTGGAGAATAAATAATAGAACCGATACGGTAATCATCAAAATTCTCACTATGCTTCTTCTTACTTCTCTTTAAGAAAACTTCAATTTTTCTGAGCAATTCTTTCAAACTAAATGGCTTTGAAATAAAATCATCAGCACCTAAATCATAACCTTTCAGTTTATCATCCTCCAAATTTTTTGTTGTCAGAAACAAAATGGGAATAACATCACTCTTTTGCCTTATTTTTTTTGCTACGGTATAACCATCTTTGTTAGGCATCATGATGTCCAATATGCACAAATCGAACTTGTCTTTTTGAAAAGTATCAATAGCTGATTGGCCTTCTGCACAATGGACTACTTTATACCCTTCATCTTCTAATGAATCTTTTAGCATAAAAGCTAAACTGTTATCATCCTCGGCTAATAAAATAGTGGCCCTTATTTGCATAATTAAAAATATTAAGTCAATGGAAGATCAATAATAAACTCTGAACCTGCGCCGGCAATGCTTTTCAAAGACACTGTACCATTGTGGCCTTCAATTATTTTTTTTACAAAATACAATCCTAGCCCCAACCCTTTTGCGTTGTGAATATCACCCGATGAAACTCTATAGAATTTCTTGAAAATTTTCCTTTTCTCCTGATCATTTACGCCAATACCATTGTCAGTAATAGCTATCCGGTAATGGTTGTTGTAAATCTTTGTTTGGAAAGTAACTATAGGCTGAGGCGAATATTTTAATGCATTGGACAACAGGTTTATGATTACCATATACAAACTTCCTTCATCAGCATGTACAGCATATTCAGTTGTTTCTAATTGCAATTCAATTTGTGCTCCCTTTTCATCAACTAAAGGTTGCATTTGAGTCACTGCTCTTTTTATGAGCTCATTTACTACAACACTACTTTTTTCCATTACTAAACCACTCGCTTCTGCCTTCAATACTTTCATCAGGTTTTGAATGTGCTGCTTTAGATAATTGGTCTGCAGCCTCATCAGATTGATATATGTTTCAAACTTTTCATGCCGGGCTGCTACCATGCCATGTTTTTCCAATGCATCCAACCCAATACTCAGGGTAGTTAGCGGAGTTTGGAATTCATGGGTAACATTTTGTATAAAGTCCTTCTGAACCTCATTTAGAAATTTCTGTTTGTAGAGATAAAATATACACAGCCCCAGCGCAACCAATACAATCATCACAATAATCCCCGAGGCTATCCACCATGCCATAGAATTAAGAATATACTGACTGCGCTGAGGAAAATAAATTTGTATAAAAGGATAATCTCTTACAAAAGAGGGCATTTCATAATCTTCAAAGTCTCCCTTTTTATTTCCGGCTTCAGGCAAATAGGCTTCAAATTTATGCTGTGTACTTCTTGGCATAAAGAGGGCAACCTTACAACCGGCAAAAACCTGAAATCCTTCCAGATTTTCAACAAGGCATTGCACCAACATATCTTTGGCAGGTACAGAATCAATTTTTAAAAGAAATGAATTGGGGTCCGGTTGTTCAATTAACTTTTGAAGTTCCGTTGAATGCGAAGTAGTCAAATTTAAATCTTCATAAACCCCCTGTACACTTTTAATAATACTGTTGCTAAACTCTTTCTGTTCTAAATTATAAATTCTATTTAGCCAAAATAGTTGTGCGGCCACCAATAGAAAAGAAACTACGGTTGTTATCAGGATAATCCACTTTAGTGTTTTTGAGCGCATATGTCAATAAAATAGACTTCTACAAAGATGTAATTGAATAAGCTACGAATAAAGTAAATATAGTTAACCCGTGGTTAATGCAAATGTGTTTTTCGAAACACCATTTCATGGTAATTTGCTTCTTTCGATCCATTTAAAATCTTCAGCTTTGGGAAGCAATTCAAAACTCGGCCTTACAACTTCTGTAGGGATAGTCAACTTTCTTCTATTGGTGTCAAGCCATGCGCCATCAACCGTAATGATAGCGGCCAGCGTTTCTTTATTTTTGTAAATGTGGTGTTGAAATGTCCATCTGCTATAATTTGCCGAAGCTTGCTTCAAAACCAAATCAATGGAAACCTCATCCCCAAAATGAATTTCTCGTTTAAACTGACACTCCTCTCTAAACAAGATCGGTCCTAAATGATGTTGAAGCAATACGGATGCGTCTAATCCATTTGCGGTCAAAAAACTCATCCTTACAAAAGCACCAAAATCGTAGTATACCGAATGCCTAACGTGAAAGTTAGGATCCAGATCACTCCATCTTATTTCTACTGGCTTACTATAATTTATCACTATTGGTCTCTATTTAATGTTATTCAATTCTGCACATTTCCTTTCAACTGAAAGGTCATTTGTATTCAATAAAACGGGAAGCGTAGTGCAAAAAAAAACATCCTTGAAAAAGGATGTAATAATTTGGGGTTTCACTAAATATAGGATTTGTGTTTCTGGTATGAAACTACCATACAAATCCCACCTAAATAGTTTCGTACGCTTCTTGGTGATAAATTATAAAATGTACTTCCATTATCCACAATCATAGCCTTTGCTGAAGTATAGGCAGGATTTCATTTTTCCAGGATACAAAATTGCCAGCAATAATTTGTTTTCTTGCCTCTTTTACCAACCATAAATAAAATGATAAATTATGAATACTGGCTAATTGCATTCCCAATATTTCACCCGCTACAAACAAATGCCGCATGTATGCTTTCGAGTAATATTCACTTACGTTATTGGTCAATGCATCATCAATTAGAGAAAAATCTGTAGCCCATTTTAGGTTTTTAATATTAATGACCCCTTTGGTTGTAAACAACATCCCATTTCTACCATTACGGGTGGGCATTACGCAGTCAAACATGTCTATACCCAGGTGAATGCATTCAAGGATGTTCCAGGGTGTTCCAACACCCATAAGATAACGTGGACGATCAACCGGTAGTTCTTCGCAACACAATGCCGTAAACTCGTACATCATTTCAGCAGGTTCGCCAACGCTTAGTCCGCCAATGGCATTACCCGGCGCATTTTTCGAAGCTATATACTGGCAAGATTCTTTGCGCAAATCTTTATACGTTCCTCCTTGTACAATAGGGAAAAGATTTTGGGTATATCCATACTCATCCGTCGTTTCATTAAATCTGGTAAAACATCGCTCAAGCCAGCGGTGGGTAAGGTCCATGCTGTTCTTAGCGTACTTGTATTCGCTAGGATAAGGTGGACATTCGTCAAACGCCATTATAATGTCTGCACCAATAGTGCGTTCAATATCCATTACTTTCTCAGGCGTAAACAAGTGTCTGCTTCCATCAATATGAGATTGAAAAATAACACCTTCTTCATTGATCTTTCGGCTGGCTGCCAAAGAAAATACCTGATAACCACCGCTATCAGTTAATATGGGCCGATTCCATCCATTAAATTTATGCAAACCACCGGCGGCTTCTAAAACTGCAGTTCCTGGTCTTAGATACAAATGATAGGTATTTCCTAAAATTATCTGTGCATTTATATCATTGGCTAATTGCTGTTGAGTAACTGCTTTTACGCTTCCTACCGTTCCTACTGGCATAAATATGGGCGTCTCTATTATACCGTGGTCGGTTACAATGGTTCCTGCCCTTGCATTGGATTGATCCTGTGTATTTTGAAGTTGAAATTGAAGTGGCGGCATAGGCGCAAATGTAATGCTTTGACAAAGGCATTTAACGAATAAAACGGCAATTCATTTCTACATTTTTGTCAATTAATTTGTTTTTTCTTTCATTTTAGGCACAACTTATTATACAATTCTGAATAACTTGTTACATTATTCACACTTTGACTATATCACATATTGATGTCAAACACTATTTTTGCCGCATGATGATAGTGCAGTATTGGAGGGAGATTATATTTAGTTCTTTTTGCCTAACCATACTTATTCAGTTGTTTTATTACCTGGGAATTTTTAGCAGACTCGCATTTTATGCTCCCAAGCCAAAATCCCAAAGCCAACAGCAACCAATATCTGTTGTTATTTGTGCCAGAGATGAAGCGGACAACATCGTTAAAAATCTACCCGGTGTTTTGGTACAAAATTATTCTACTACTAATGAAGTCATTCTGGTTAACGATAATTCTGTTGATGATTCAAAATACCTTTTGGATGAATTGAAGAAGACGTTTAAGCACTTAAATCCAGTTGAACTAACTCAGGAAGCGAAGTTGATAGCAGGAAAGAAATTTCCGTTGAGCATGGGTATCAAATCTGCCAAATATGAGACCATCCTGCTTACAGATGCAGATTGCGTCCCATCTAGCGAAAAATGGATGCAACTTATGCAAGATGGATACTATCCGCAAACCGAAATTGTACTTGGATATGGTGCATATAGAAAAACCGGTACATTTCTAAACAAAATTGTAAGGTTCGAAACATTTCATTCTGCGTTACAATATTTAAGCTATGCATTAGCAGGCATTCCATACATGGGTGTTGGAAGAAACCTTAGTTATAAAAAAGATGTTTTTTTCAGAAATAAAGGGTTTTCATCTATCAATCAAATACCTGGAGGTGACGATGACTTATTTATTAATAAAGTTGCAACAAAGAAGAATACATCAATTGTGATAGAACCGGAAGCGCATACTTTAAGTGATTCTAAGACTACATGGGGCAATTGGTTTAATCAAAAGAACAGACATTTTTCTACTGCAAAATATTACCAATTCAAACATAAGTTCCTACTTACGCTTTATTCTGCCACTCAATTTTTGATTTATCCGCTTTTAATAGGCTCCATATTATTTTATAATTGGTGGATGGCTGCTTCAATTTTTGGATTTCGCTTAATTGCACAGTCAATTGTTTACTTCAAATCAATGAAAAAACTGAATGAGGCAGACTTATTCCCCTTCTTTTTATTGTTTGAATTGTGGATGTGTATTTATTATATCCTTTTCCTTCCTGCGCTATTTAGAAAGTCAAAAAGGACCTGGAATTAATTCATACAATTCTCTCTTCTACGAGTATCTATTAAGTATTGAATTTTCCAGTGACCATTAATCCTAACTAATTGAAAGGAATTAACGCCGCAATGAACAAAGTTCTTTTTATAGTAAAATCTATAAGGAGCCCAAACAACTGCAAGGTTTTCGTCTATTTTTATGCCATTGAAAAAGAAACGTTCGTCAGCAGCATCTTCTTCTATTGATGCAAGCATTTTAGCAAATGCCTGAGCACTTTGACTTTTTATTTCAGTCTTTCCTTCTTTATTTGTTATAATAGTTTGCAAAAAAGCACTATCAGCAAAACAATCAAGCACCTTTTCACTATTGCTAGACTTCATTGCTTTGAACATATTGTTAACCACTTTTTTTACAGAGTCTTCTGCAGATTGGCTATAAACATTTGCGCTAAAGACCACAAGTAAGATTGACAGAAGTATTTTGTTCATTGGTTAAATAATTAGGACTATGAACAAAAACGATTTTATCGACTCAAATAGTATTATACCCTTAAACGGTTTGGAGAATTGCGATGGTTGGCTTTTCAGCATCCCGCTTTTTAGCGGGATTGATGCGGAGAACTGCACGTTCTGCTGCTACAAAACTGTCTGCGGAACACGCATTGGAAATCAACGAAGCTAAATCCCGTCTATTGCAATTGTGCTCTTAGTGGCTGCCTTTCTTGTCGTTCGCATTAGTCCTTCAATTTTAGTTTCATCATGATGTCGGTCTGCTCGTCATTGCCCAATTTGAAAACGTGTTTGTCAAACGCTACGAAACCGTTTTTCCTGTAAAAATTTATTGCTCTTGGGTTTTCTTCCCAAACACCCAACCAAATATAGTCTGCACTTTTCTGTCTGGCTATTTGCATTGCTTTGTCGTAAAGTAATTGTCCAACGTTTTTTCCGTGAAAGTCTTTTAAAACATAGATTCGTTCAATTTCAAGAGCCTTCTCGTCCTGTAGTTCTGTTTGTGATTTTCCAAAGTTCAGTTTTAAGTAACCAATTACGTTTTTGTCAAGTGTTGCAAAATAAAATTCAGCATTGTTGTCGTTAAGTTCAGTGGTCAGTTTTGCAACAGAAAACCCTTCGTCAAGATATTTTTTCATATTCTCTTCGGTATTTCCCGAAGCGAAAGTTTCAAAAAATGTCTGTCTGCCAATTTTTTGTAATTGGTTAATGTTGTTAAGCGTTACCTTTTGTATGTCAATGTCTGTCATTTTCGCTTTACGGTTTTGTCGTCAAAGGTTGCCATTAACTAACAATTAAAACATACAAAAAAGATTAACCGTTAAAACTTATTTGTAGCCAAGTATTTTCAACATACTTTGAGAAGACTGTTCTTTTGCATACATCCAATCTTTGAGCTTGCCATCTTTGTCATAACCAACAACAACGTGTTTTGGGCTAGGAATTAGGCAATGTTTTATGCCCCCATAACCACTAATCTGATCCTGATAAGCACCGGTATGAAAGAAGCCTACGTATAATGGTTCTTCGCCAACAAGCTTTGGCAAAAAGACTTCATTGATATGCTCTTCACTGTCGTAATAATCATGGCTGTCGCAAGTCATTCCTCCAAGTACTACTCTATGGTATTCTTCGCTCCATTTGTTGATGGGCAACATTAGGAACTTCTCCCCTATTCCCCAGGTGTCAGGCAATGTTGTAATGAATGAAGAATCAATCATATACCAATTCTCTCTGTCGTTTTGCACTTTTTGACCTAGCACACTGTAGATGTGTGCCATGCTTTCGCCAACTGTAAAACTGCCAAATTCTGTAAAAATATTTGGCATGGGCACTTTTGCGTTTTTACAGGTCTTCTTAATATTTCCCACAATTTCATTGATCATAAATTGGTAGTCATAATCAAACCCCAATGAATGTTTAATAGGAAAACCACCACCGATATTTATACTGTCAAGCTCAGGGCAAATCTTCTTCAATTGACAATAAAGGTTAATGACCTTATTCAATTCACTCCAGTAATAAATATCATCTTTAATCCCTTTATTCAAAAAAATATGAAGCATTTTGAGCGTAAACTTATTCTCATATCCTTCTATGTGGTCAACATAAAATTCAAGGATATCTTTTGGCCTTATTCCCAGGCGACTTGTATAAAATGGGAAAGAAGGCTCTTCCTCTGCTGCAACCCTAATGCCCAATTTAAATGGAACTTTTACGGATCGCCTGTATGAGTCAAGTTCCTCTACATTATCCAATATTGGAAAAACGTTCTTAAAACCAGTATTGAGTAAATTGGCAATTCTCCGGGTATAATTTTTCTGCTTATATCCATTGCAGATGATAAAGGTATCTTTAGTAATCTTTCTTCTTTTGTAAAGATTTTTTACAATATCAAGATCGTATGCGTAAGAAGTTTCGAGGTGAATTTGGTGCTTTAATGTTTCCTCAACAATAAATGAAAAATGCGAACTTTTTGTACAATAACAGTAATTGTATGTTCCCTCGTACTTATGCTTTTTAAATGCATTGGCAAACATCTGTTTAGCACTATTGATTTGCATCCCAATTTTTGGCAAATAGGTTAGCTTCAATGGCGTACCGTATTTATCAATTAATGCTTTAATATCCAGATTATTATATTGCAGGTAATTATTTTCCAAGTGAAATCCTTCTTGCGGAAAGTGGAAGGTTTGTTTCACCAAATCATTGTAAGAATTATTCATTGATGTAGGCAACTGATTGATTTCTTATTAAAAATGAAAAAGATTTTGCAAAAATACTTTTTTGAAAATAAATCCAAATAAAAAAAACCGGAAGCATATGGCTACCGGTTTTTTTAAATGTTTTCACTGAGTAAACTACTTAACAGAGTCAACCAAAGACTTGAAAGAAGCAGGCTCATTCATAGCCATGTCAGCAAGTACTTTACGGTTAACGTCTATTCCTTTTGTACTCAATTTGTTGATGAACTCGCTATAAGTTATTCCTTCTGCCCTTACAGCAGCATTGATACGTGCAATCCACAACGTACGATATTCACGCTTTTTCAATTTACGACCTACATAGGAGTAAGTCATACCTTTTTCAACAATATTCTTAGCTACTGTATAAACGTTCTTACGTTTTCCATAATAACCTTTAGCCTGGTCAAGTATCCTTTTCCTTCTGGCTCTTGATGCTACCGCATTTTTCGAACGTGGCATAAATGATGATTTTGAGTTCCGAGGTCTGTAATAATCTTATTAGATGATAGAAACCGGAAAAATTTAAAAATATTTTTTAAAAGTCCCACAAATGGGATTTACGGCCTTATTTCATTCCCAACAAGCGCTTCACAAAATGTGTGTTTGCTGGAGAAACCATACCATCCTGACGAAGACTACGCTTACGCTTTGTGGATTTCTTGGTCAAAATGTGGCGTTTAAAAGCTTTTTGGAAAGTAATCTTTCCTGTTCCGGTTACTTTGAACCTCTTTTTGGCACTGGAGTTTGTTTTTACCTTTGGCATTAAATAATCTTATAGATTACACCCTGCTGGCGTTCCCGAACTGACGGGACTCTTATGGAGCCTTGTGGGTAATGTCTGCTTTTTTCAAAGCGGCTGCGAAAGTAGGGAAAAATTTTTGAATAATAAAGAAATAAGGCTACCTATTGAATTATAAGGTATATAATACAGCCAAATAATGGCAAATACTAGCCGATAGAACAAAAATATGCCATGCAGAGTGATGATGCTTCCACTTATTTCTTACATAAAAGCAAAAACCAATAGTATATAAAATAACCCCTGCAAGTACTAAAAATGCAATATGCTGAGGCATCACGGCTAACAAATTAACCGGCATAAACATGAACAAGAGTCCCATTATGAGATAAAATATGACCGAAATGATACGAAATCTGTCCGGATATTGAACTTCGAAGAAAATACCTAAAACAACCATACTCCAAATTACAGTCAAAGTAGTAACACCCACATCATTGAAAACATACAACTTTATTAAAGGCGTGTAAGTACCAGCTATTAAAAAATAGATGCTTATTCGATCTAGTTTCAGATAAAGCCTTTTAATTCTTTTATCAGTAGAAGAATGGTATAAGGAAGAGAACGTAAATACCATTAAGTAACATATACCATAAACGCTTATGCCGATAAGGGAATAAGTGTCTTTGCGCAAAGCAGAATAAATAAGCAAAGGAACAGCGATGATACCAAAAAGTACACCCAAAAGGTGTAGTGAAGCATGCACTTTTTCCTGCTGAGGGGTAAATTCAATTACCCTTGATTTATTGGGATTATTTACAATTCTCCTCATGTCAGGTGTTTTTAATTATTGACATTAGCTTTCTCTAAAATGAAGCATTGTCAATTTTAAAAAAGCTATAATCATGCCCTTCTTGATGAAAACGGAAATAAATAACAAAAAGTATTTACAATAAATAGGCTCCTTGTACTTGGCCGCCTTCTACGTCTACCTGAATGTGGTCTTGTAAAGTTGTGGCAATTGAAAGCCCAATGTAATCGATCTTGATTGGAAAGTTTTTATGCATCCTTTCTACAAGGCACATTGTCTGAATTCTCTTTGGATAAAATTGCAAAAGTGGTTTTAAAGCATAAAGTAAGGTTCTGCCACTACTTGTAACATCGTCAACAAGCAGTACATTTTTGCCATTAAAGTCAATTTCCCGCTCATAAATTACTTCATCAGGATGCTTTTTATTAAGCGAACAAGAAATAATACTTACTGGCATAGGTAACAATCCCTCTAATAATGAAACAAGCTTATTGGCAATAGCCATTCCACTAACGGCTATACCAATTACAACTAATTCGTCCTTTTCTGCGTATAATTCACTGGCAATCTCAAGCGCTATACGCTGCATTTTTCTGGACGCTGCTTCTTTGGTTAAAATAAAATTTTTTTCTGCCACTCGTAGTTTATTTGAAGTCAAAAATAGCAATAACTTATCTTGCATCCGTAACTCAGCCATATGCATATTATCCAACAGCTCACATTTTTAATTTTAACGGTAGCAGCCGGTTTGTTATTCAGCAGAAATATAAGCAATATCAGAAGCAATATTTTAATGGGACGCCCCATTGATTTAGATGACAATAAAGGTGAACGGTGGAAAAGAACCTTGCTTCTTGCTTTTGGTCAAAAAAAAATGTTCAAGAACCCGCTGGTAGCCGTACTCCACTTTTTCATTTACATCGGATTTATTATCATTAATATAGAAATTGTAGAAATTGTTTTGGATGGAATTTTAGGTACCCACCGTTTATTTGCCCCATTTTTAGGTCATTTTTATAGTTGGTTGATTAACGGTTTTGAAATATTGGCTTTTTTAGTTTTAGTGGCTGTCATTGTATTTTATATTCGTAGAAACTTCATGAACATTGAAAGACTAAATAAAAAAGAGCTAGATGGTTTTCCAAGAAAAGATGCCAATGTGATTCTTATTGTTGAAGTTATTCTTATGTCTTTGTTTCTCCTCATGAATGCTACTGACATAAATCTCCAATTATTAAATCAGGAAGGCTATCACCATACAGGCCCCTTTATTATTTCTGGGATTATTGCTCCGCTTTTCAATAACCTGACTGCTTCAACGCTTATAATGATTGAAAGGTCGGCTTGGTGGCTACACATAATCGGAGTGCTCGCTTTTATGAATTACCTTCCCTATTCAAAGCATTTACACATTATTCTTGGCTTTCCAAATACCTATTATGGCAATCTAAATGTGCAAGGGAAATTAAGGAATATGCCAGAAATTCAAAATGAAGTACTCTATTCAATGCAACCTGAACTTGCGCCAACAGGTGAACCTTCTGCAATGCAATTTGGTGCAAAAGATGTTCCTGATTTAACCTGGAAAAACCTGATGGACGCCTACAGTTGCACGGAATGCGGAAGATGTACCGCTGCCTGCCCTGCAAACATTACTGGTAAATTGCTCAGTCCAAGAAAAATAATGATGGATACTCGGGACAGGATGGAAGAAATAGGGCGCAATAAATCAACATTGATCGATTATGTTGATGATGGAAAATCTTTGTTGCATGATTATATCACTGCAGAAGAATTAAGAGCTTGTACAACGTGCCAAGCATGTATAGAAGAATGCCCTATTAGCATCAATCCACTAGATATCATTGTTCAACTAAGAAGGCACCTGATAATGGAGGAAAGTAATGCCCCAAATGAATGGAACGGCATGTTTAGCAACGTAGAAAATAATTTTGCTCCATGGAAATTTTCTCCAGACGACAGAGATAAGTGGGCCGAAGAAATGAAAATGAGCTAAAAAAATTGGTTTTCATAAGATATTGAATTCGTTTATGCAGCATTATACAATTGCATCGCAACTGATTTAATTACCTCATCCATTTTTTTCGAAGCTGCTTCTATACATTCAAAATATAGTTCAGACATTATTAAGTTATCATTTTTTAGCAGATTTATAACTGCAAGAATATTGGTAAGGGGATGCCTCAATTCATGGGAATAGGTAAAAGCAATATCCCGCAAAAGCAATTTTTGCATTTCAATTTTCTCTTCCTGGGTTTTTTCTTTGTCAATATTTTTTCCAATAAATGTAATCCCTGAAATTTCATTGTTCAAATTATAGGATGGAGAAACATCAAACCTTACCCAATGAAGATTTTTTCTTTCGTCATATATGAGAATTTCCTGTTGAACACATTTACCTTTTTTTGCAGTATCGAATAAAAAAAGAAACCAATGTTTATGGAGGGCGTCAACACAATCCATCAAATTGTTTGACATGCGCTTACTTTTTGTTTTTAAAATTTTCGTAAATGCTTTATTAAATGTAATAATCTGTAAATTAATATCAATCAACAAAAAATAACCTTCTTCTTCAAAATGAGTTGAATCATTTTTTTTCAGGTCAAAACTGTCTTTAATGGTGGGTAAAGGATTCATAGTGAGAAATTTTTTTTCTGGTACGTAATTTGTCAATTTCTAAAACACGTTTATAATATTTGGTTATTATAAAAGTTATTTTTCATAGATATTGAATTTCTTCGGTTGTTTATTGATACAAAATTTCGAAAGAAAAAGAAGAATAATAAGGTGGAAATAACTGAAATTAATAATCAGGTATTTGTGGCAAAGAAAATTTATGTGAATCCGAATAAATACGCAGCTTATTTGCTACGTAGAAATACGCAACTTTTTAAACCCTGTAAAATTAATTAATAAACCTGCTTAACTTGCCCTTAATATGATTTTAGTGCAATTGTTAAGCTAAAAATTTAGATTATGAAAAAAAGTAAACAAAAAATAGGTTTGGCACTAGCCCTGATTCTAATGAGTTGCTCGGCACTAAATGCGCAGGAGGCTTTAAAATTCACTAACATGCTTTTACCTAAATCAAACGTAGATTATCTTATTTCAAGCGCAGCCGGATTAAGTAAGTTGGTATTTGTTCAACAGAATAGCTCGACTAAAGACCCAAAGCGGCTGGTATATGATTTGGTAGTTTACGCATATAATTCTAAAAACGTATTGCTGTCTGGTTATAACCCATTAAAGCTTACCTCCTCAACAGTTGATTCCAGTTACTACAAAGATATTTTTATTTCTAGTTATACAATGACCAAAACAGCTTTGACAGCATTGATTCCTTCTAATACCTATAACTATTTACGATTTAAACCATACAACGATGTCACTTCCGAAGACCTTAAGAATTACATAAGTTACTCAGTATACGCTGTTGGCTCCGATGGCATAACCGGCGTAAAAAAGAGTACCAGTACCTCTGCCGTAACCACCTTGCAACTAAATCCTTCACCACCTAGGTAACCAAAATGAATCCACTCCAACTGCTTATTGACTGGTCCGAAGTTTGGGCCTTAGTCATTCCTATGCTAATACTAGCAAAAAAAAGAAAGCAACCGAAACATTTATCACCCATCATTCTCTATGTTTTCATTGCTTTTTTTATTAATTTTTATGCAGACCTAATCAGCATACATATTTTCCCAATTAGCTTTTCAAAGTACTTTCATGAGAATACATACTTATACAATATTCATACTATAGTAAGATTTGGTTGTTTTTCTGCGTTTTTCATATTGCTAAAACAGCCTTTTCTAAAAACTTTGAAAATTTTAGCTCCTATTATCTTTTTATTGTTCACCATTATCTATTTCAATTTCGAAAAATTCGCAAATCCTGACCATATTAGTGCCGACTTTTTAGCTACTGAAGCTTTTGTTTTGCTGATCTATTGCCTTATATATTACCTGTACAAGCTAAAAACAGAAAATGAAAAATCCTTAAGTGGAGCAGATTTTTATGTAGTAACGGGATTGAGCGTCTATGTAGTTGTCAACTTTTTTGTTTTTCTTTTTTATGTACCTATGATTGTAAGCGATAGAGGATTGGCTGATAATATGTGGAATATTCACAACGTAGGTTTTATAATATTGTGCATATTTCTTGCAAAAGCTTTTAATGAACCTTATGCAGATTGAATTAAAATACAGGGTGTTAATAGGAATATCAGCAATGACCTTGCTATTTGTGAGCTTTCTTATTTCTTATGTTTCATCTCAACGAAAAAAGTTGAAATTCAGGCAAGAAATGGAAAAGCTAAGAGAAATACAGCAAAATCAATTATTAGAAGCCGCAATAAAAAGTGAGGAAATAGAAAGACACCGGATTGCCGAAACGCTGCACGACGAAGTAGGAGCAATATTATCATCCGCTAAGCTGCACTTGTTAGGAATTAAAGCCAATAGCCTGGATAGTCGCGACCTCATCCTACACGAAAAGGGAAAAATATTATTGGATGATGCTATTCAAAAAGTTCGTGGCATATCCCATAATTTACATTCCAATATTTTAAAAGAATTCGGGTTACACGAAGCCATTAGTCATTTTGTAAAAAGCATAACGGAAAGCAGCTTAATACATTCTTCTATTCATTTTGATGATAATTTAGCTGACATAGGCTCAGGAAATGACATAAGCGTTTACAGGTTAGTTCAAGAACTAATCAATAACATCATAAAACATGCTTCAGCAAAAGAAATATCTTTTTCATCCTCCATGGAAAATGAACAATTGGTATTCACTATATCGCACAACGGATTTGGTATAACTTTTGAAGAATATGAACAACTACGCTACAAAAAAAATGGTTTAGGCCTTAAAAATATTCAAAATAGGATCACTTTATTAAAGGGAAATATCGACTTTTTAAAATCAGGCAAAATTTATAAAGTAGTATTCAAAATACCAATTAGGAAATAAAATGAGTAAAATAAAAATCGCCATAGCTGATGATTACAAAATATTCAGAGATGGGTTAAAAGTAGGGCTATCAGAAGACGATAATCTTGAAGTAGTCCTGGAAGCAGACAATGGCGAAGAGTTACTTGAAGGATTAAAAAAAATAAAAGTAGACGTTATTTTAATGGATTTAAAAATGCCAATAATGGATGGCATGCAAGCAACCAAAGAGGTGAAAAAATATTTCACTGAAACCAAAGTGCTTGCAGTGACAATGTATGATGATGATAAATTCATAATTCATTTAATGGAGAACGGAGCAAATGGCTACTTACTCAAAAATGCAGATTCTGATGAAATAAGGAGAGCTATTTATTCAGTATTTGAAAGTGGCTATTATTTCAATGATGTTGTAAACAAAGCGCTTTTAAAACGATTGGTTATAAAGGGCAATATTAAACCTGCATTCAATGACGCCATTGATTTTTCTGAAAGGGAATTGGATGTACTCAAGCTGATTTGTGAAGAGAAAACAGCAGCTGAAATAGCTAAGGAAATCTTTTTAAGTCCTAGATCTGTAGAAGGAATTCGGCAACGATTGATTGAAAAAGTTGGGGTTAGGAATACAGCTGGTTTGGTTATGTTTGCTATCAAAAAAGGTATTGTAGAATAAAACGACTGGCTTTTCCTTTTGAAAATATAAACAAATTCTGAAACACATTTAACTATTTAAAATTGTTTCGTTTCATAAATTCATTTCTTAAAACTCAGTGCATGAGAAGCATATTGATATTAGTGTTTTCAATTTTATTTATTTTCAATACTGATGCACAATCGGATGATTATCCTGATTACAGAAGCAAGAAAGAGATTTTTGCGAGAATTCAGGAAAAAGATGTCAGAAGTGACATTGCCACCTTTGCAATGGGAGGTTTAGATGAAAGTGTTGGCAAAGACCCTTTACAAACTATTCCTGTAACCGCATTCAGCAATAATTCTATTACTTTTTCAAACGAAACCATCAAAATAATAATTTCTTCCGCTGCTTTTGATGCCAGTAAACATAAACTGTCATATTACGACCCTGAAAAGAAATTCCTGACAAAAATTGATAACAAACCGTTTTTTGGAGATTATGGAAAGCTCCCCAAAAATATTGTTGAAAATGTAACGGTTATCTTTAGCAGAGATACTATCAATGTTCCTAAAGAAGCCTTGTCAGATTTAGCTAACCCTCAACTTAGTTTTTCTGAAGGTGGAAAAAATAAAACACAGAATAAGGTGTATTTATCAAACAATGGTCGAAACATATATATTTATATGCTTAAACCTGAGGCTGGGGGAAGCTATGAAGTAACTTGGGTTATTCAAGATAAAAAGTATTTTAGGCGGGTAGTTGATTTTGGTTTTTTGCGTTAAAGGAATTAGATGACACGATTTGCCATAGTATCGAATGTGACACATATATTTGCATCCTACCAAACACATAAGTAATTTTCAATTATGGATATTGATACTTTCAAAACATTAACCCACGAACAGAAACTTTCTGAAATAAAATTTAACGGAACCATTCTTGGTCCATACGATCGGAATAGCGAAGACAATACCAAAAAGGTTCCTGGTGACATTTATCAAATTGTTGATTTCTTTGTTTACTTAAGTGAAGACGAAAAAATAGTTGTGCCTTCCAGAAGAAATCCATTACCGGAACTCTAAATTTATATGTAATATTATATTGATATTGAAACTGATTGTTTTAATTGATCAATATGTTTTAATGAAAAAGGAACTTCCTTCAATTGCAATTTGTATCCTAATGGATATTGTAGGATATGCTTCCTATGCTATACCAGTATTTGGTGAATTCTCAGATCTAGTTTGGGCGCCTTTATCCGGGTTTATATTTTTTAAAATGTTTGGAGGAAAGAAGGGTATTTATGGTGGCCTTTTTTCATTTGCAGAAGAAATCTTACCCTTTTCTGATTTTATTCCAACATTTTCCATCATGTGGATATGGGAATATTTAAAAAATCGTAAGTACAATGTTCAAGTCCGCAACAAGAATTAGCCTAATTTTCTAGAAAAAAAATCCAAAGATTTTTCATGTGTTACTCCCTTTTTCTCTTTGATATTTATTTACATAGAGTGTTCTGTTAGGGAGAACTCCTAAACTATGATTGAATGTAATTTTGAAGATGAGAAATGGTCTCACTTTGACTAAGAATGGTTTCTGTTACCACATCATTAATAGAAATAATTCCGACCAATATTTCATTTTCCATGACAGGTAAATACCTTAGGTTATTTGTAGACAACAGCTTCATACAAAAATCAATTTGATCCAATGGGGTAACTACAGGGAAATCTGATGACATAATATCAGCTACTGTTGTATGATCAGATGATTTACCCTTTAACACCACCTTTCGAGAATAATCTCTTTCAGTCATGATACCTAGAAATGTACTGCCTTCTGCAACTACGACTGATCCAATATTCTTATCTGCCATCATTTTAAGGGCATCTATTACAGAAGTTGATGGGATTACTGAAACCACATCTAAACCTTTTCTTGCTAATACCTGAGCTACTGTTCTCATCAATTGTTATTTATTGGGTAATCAAAATTTATGGCTAATTCTGAATGGCAATTTTACCATTGTTCGATTTCATCGCCCTAATTCAAAATGAAATTAGTAAATAAATTGCATTGTACATTACCTTATAGTTGTGTTGGCCAAAATGTTTTTGAAAAAGGCATGACCTTGCTTTGCTTCATTATCATTAAATAATTATCAAATAGTAATCAAAGAATCATTATTAATTTCGTTAGTAATGAATTTATGAATACATCTGCTTTGCTTTCAAATAAAAACCTGAGAAATTTACCGTTAATTCAAGTTATTAATTTGTAATAAAAAAGGTCCAAAATATTTTGGACCTTTTAAGTATTTGTGTAGGAACTTATTTCAGTCCCTTTAGCATTCAATTGATAATTAACCTTCGCTTGGTTGGTCAGCTCTTGGCTTAAACTCAGGCTTTGGCATCAATGCTTTGCGGCTAAGTTTAAACTTACCTGTCTTAGGATCTAAGCCAATTAGCTTAACCTTTACAACGTCTCCTTCGTTAAGCACTCCTTCCATTGTTTCAAGACGCTTCCAGCTTATTTCGCTAATGTGCAATAATCCCTGTTTTCCAGGCATAAATTCTACAAAAGCTCCAAATTCCTTAATACTTTTTACAGTAGCCTCATAAACATCTCCAACCTCTGGAACTACAACAATACTCTTGATCCAGGCCACAGCCCTGTCCAAACCTTCTTTAACTGGAGAGAATATGCTAACCTCACCCACATTTCCAACTTCTTCCAAATTGATAGTAGTACCAGTTTCACGTTGAATCTCCTGGATAACTTTTCCGCCGGGCCCTATCACTGCACCTATAAATTCTTTATCAATAAACAACTTCTCCATTCTTGGTGCATGTGGCTTCACTTCCGGACGATGTTCAGGCATACATTCATACATGGCATCCAAAATCTGTAACCTACCTCTGCGAGCTTGTTGCAAAGCCTCAGTCATTACTTCCATGCTTAAACCATCTACCTTAATATCCATTTGAACACCACAAATTCCAGCGCGAGTTCCTGTTACTTTAAAGTCCATATCACCAAGATGATCCTCATCACCTAAGATATCAGTAAGGATAGCATACTTTCCGTCTTCACGGGTTATAAGTCCCATAGCTACTCCGCTTACGTGTTTTTGAATTGGAACTCCGGCATCCATCAGTGCAAGTGAACCTGCACAAACTGTAGCCATAGAAGATGAACCATTACTTTCCAAAATATCACTTACAATCCGGACAGTATAAGCATAATCATTTCCCGGCATCATTTGTTTCAGACTTCGCATAGCCAAATTACCATGTCCTACTTCCCTTCTACCCGGTCCTCTCATCATCTTCACTTCTCCAGTCGAAAAAGGAGGGAAATTATAATGAAGGAAGAAATTGCTATAATCAGACTTTGCAGCACTTTCGATAAGCAATTCATCTAATTTAGTACCGAAAGTAACACTAGTAAGCGATTGAGTTTCTCCTCTTGTAAACAAAGCGGAACCATGTGGAGTTGGAAGTGGATCTACCTCCATTGCCAATGAACGAACTTCATCCATCTTTCTGCCATCCAAACGAACTCTTTCATCTAGCATTATGTTCCTTACTTCTTCCCATTGAAGATCAGCATAGTATTTCTTTGCAAGCTTTTTATCCTGTTCAGTAATCTCTTCTCCTAATGCTGCCATTAACTCATCTTTCAATGCACTAAAAGCATCGCTTCTTGTGTGCTTATCAGATCCCTTACGAGCTATATCTCTTATTTTTTCTTTAGTTACTAAAGCAACTTTTTCCCTTATTTCTTCGTTTTGCACAGGCTTTTTGTAGTCTCTCTTAGCTACAATTCCTATCTTTTCCCTTAGTTCTTGTTGAGCTCTAATGTGCACTCTAATGGCATCATGAGCTATTTGCAATGCATTTACAAGATCTTCTTCAGAACATTCTTTAGCCTCCCCTTCTACCATCATCAAATTTTTCTCAGTAGCCGCTATAAGAAACTCATAGTCAGCAACTTCCAATTCTGATCTTGTAGGATTAACCACTATTTTACCGTCAACTTTTGCTACTCTAACTTCACTAATAATTTCTTTAATAGGAATATCAGAAACAGCCAATGCCGCAGATGCTGCCAGACAAGCCAAACCATCAGGCATAACTTCAGCATCACTTGAAACAAGGCTTATAAGTACTTGAACTTCACAGAAATAATCTTCTGGAAATAATGGACGTAATGCGCGGTCGACTAAACGACTGGTTAATATTTCGTAGTCATTAAGTCTGGCTTCTCTTTTGAAAAATGATCCAGGGATACGTCCTGCAGAAGCAAACTTTTCTTGATAATCCACAGAAAGCGGAAAAAAATCCTGCCCTTCACGGGCTTCTCTATTTGCTACTACGGTAGCTAATAAAATGCAATTGCCTTGACGAACTGTAACTGCACCGTCAGCCTGGCGGGCTAATTTACCGGTTTCGATAAAAACTTGCCGATCATTGCCGGTATCGAAAGAGACACTAATTGGTTGTGTTAACATTGTATTTCGAAATTTGATGGGCGGTTAACGGATCGTTAGATTAGCAAATGAAGCCGGTGCCCGATTAATGAATGCGTCAAAAAAATGAACCTTGTAGAAAAAACTAATCCCAACTGTGTTTTGTTATCAGTTGGGAATAGCATTTATCATATAGTGAGATTATTTTCTTAGACCTAATCTTTCAAGCAAACCACGGTATCCGGTTAGGTTGTGCTTTTGAAGGTAAGTTAATAAACGTTTACGTCTACCAACCAACTGCATAAGACCACGATGCGTTGAGAAATCTTTTTTATTTGCTTGCAAATGCTTGGAGATTTGACTAATACGCTCTGTAAGCAAAGCGATTTGTCCTTCGATAGAACCAGAGTTTGTAGCTTTACTGCCAAATTCTGTGAAAATTGTTGCTTTTTTTTCTGTTGTTAAAGGCATTTTTGTTTTTTTAAATTGACACCAATTTATTTTTTCTTTTATATTGGGTGCAAAAGTAGTATAATATCTTTCAATTTCAAAATTGAAACGTCAAAAAAGGTTAATTATATTGAAAAAAAATTAGGCAATGATTAACCTACTTTCAATCAAAGGATTTCTTTCAGTTTTTCTATTACCAGATTAACCTCTTCTTTCGTATTGTGTTTGCTAAACGAAAACCTAACTGTGACAATATTTGGATCGTTGTTAATCACTTTTATTACATGGCTTCCGGCATCGGCACCACTTGAACAAGCACTTCCTCCGCTAACACAGATATTATTAATATCCATATTAAACAATATCATTTCGTTTTTTGCTGATTTTGGAAAATTCACACTCAATACAGTGTACAAAGATTTTCCTTGGGGTTCGCCATTAAAAGTGACCCCTTCGATGTGCTGCTGCAATTGCGTCATTAAATAATCTCTTACCGCTTTAATGTATGTGCTGTCTTTTTCAAAGTTAGCAGTAGCCAATTCCAAAGCTTTGGCAAAACCAACTATGCCATACAGATTTTCAGTTCCTGCCCGCATATTTCGTTCTTGCCCTCCACCATGCACAAAAGGATTAATCTTAATGTCCCCATTAATGTAAAGAAGCCCTACTCCTTTTGGTCCGTGAAATTTGTGACCTGCCCCTGTTATGAAATGTACATTTATTGCTTTAAGGTCAATTGGGAAATGGCCTACAGTCTGTACCGTATCACTATGAAAAATTGCGTTGTACTTTTTACATAATTCCCCGGTTTCTTTAATATCCAGCATGCTACCTGTTTCATTATTAGCATGCATCAGCGTTACCAATGTTTTTTTAGTTGTAGCTGCCAAAAGCTTTTCCAATCCTTCCATATCAACACTTCCATTTGGAAGAATTTTTACATAATCCACTGTAGCTTCTCCCTGATCTTTAAGAAATTTAACTGCATGAAGTGTTGCATGGTGTTCGATGAGAGAAGTAATAATATGTTTGCATCCAAGATCTCTTACAGAGGCAGTTATAGCTGTATTACTACTTTCTGTTCCTCCACTAGTAAAAAATATTTCTGCAGGTCTTGCATTCAAAATTTTTGCAACTGATTTACGGGCATTCTCAATAGCCAACCTACTTTCTCTACCATAACTATAAATGGATGACGGATTCCCAAAATATTCCGTGAGGTAAGGCATCATAGCACCAAGTACTTCAGGATCTAAACTTGTAGTGGCTGCATTGTCAAAATAAATACGATCAGACATTGTCATCATGGCTTTTATGCTTGAAATGTATAACAAATCATATTGAAAAGTCAAAAATTGACCAATCATTGATAGCAATCGTTTCATCTTCAGGCGCCGCAAAATTAACCTTCTTCCACATAAAAATACCAACTCAATTTAACATTTCAATTACTCATCATTTAAAAAACGCTGAATCATTGCTTTAAAACTTCGAAATATTTTTCTATACCTTTAAATCTTCTCAATAAAAAAAGATATGTCAACTTACACTCCTTCAGAATCGAGATACACAACAATGGAATATCGCCGTTGCGGCAAAAGCGGCCTGTTGCTACCTGTTATATCGCTTGGCCTTTGGCACAATTTCGGCAAAGAGGATGACCTTAAAAACTGCCGGAATATTTTACAAATGGCTTTTGATAAGGGTATAACCCATTTTGACCTTGCCAATAATTATGGACCCCCAGCCGGATCTTCGGAGGAGATTTTTGGGAAAATTCTAAAAAAAGATTTCACCGGATATCGCGACGAACTAATCATTTCTACTAAAGCGGGTTATAAAATGTGGGAGGGCCCTTATGGTGAATGGGGTTCTAAAAAATACCTTGTATCTAGTTTGGACCAAAGTTTAAAGCGGATGAAACTGGATTATGTTGACATATTTTATAGCCACCGCCCCGATCCAAATACACCGTTGGAGGAGACTATGGGAGCACTTGACCTATTAGTGAGACAAGGTAAAGCGCTTTATGTAGGCATTTCAAGCTATGGAAATGAGGAGACAGAGAAAGCAATGCATCTATTAAAACAATTAGGAACTCCTTGTCTTGTGCACCAACCAAAGTATTCTATGTTTGATCGTTGGGTAGAAGGGGGATTGTTAGCGCTACTTGATAAAGAAGGCGTTGGCTGCATTACATTCTCTCCATTGGAGCAAGGATTATTAACGAATAAATACTTGAAGGGTATTCCCAAAGACTCAAGAGCAGCCAAGCCAAGCGGATTTTTGCAACAAGATCAAGTAACGCCTGCATTGGTAGATAAAATTGCAAAGCTTAATAAGTTGGCTGGTCAACGAGAACAAACACTTGCACAAATGGCTTTGTCATGGATTTTAAAAGATAAAAGAATTACCTCCGTCATATTAGGAGTGAGCAAGGTGGAGCAATTAGAAGATTGCTTAACATCTTATTCCAATACTACCTTTAGCGATGGAGAAATAATGGCCATTGAAACCATTTTGAAATCTTAAAATGTAGCTATTCAAAAATAAAATAAAGACCGGCACACATTAGAGCCAATGCCACCATAGTGATTCAATACAAAGTATAGCCATACTTGCCCGGTACTGAATTCAATAAAGTTATAACACAACAGAGGAATGCTAAAAAAGCTCCAACTGTTAAAAATATAAAGCCTTTCACGTGTCGCTGTGCTATTACTAACCGTCGATATTCTTTTAAATAAGCTGATACACTTTCGGGGCCCTCCCCTTTTTCTGAAAGCTCTTTTTTTACATCTTCCGGATTTGCATTAGACGATATCTATTTCTTGATTAACGTAGTATCAAAAAGAGTAGCTTGATTCATGGCAATCGTTTTAGAGCTCAACTCAAACAATAGATTTATGTTTTCAAGATACTAAAAAAATAATTACAGAATTTCAACTTCAAAAAAAATGTGTCCTTAGAAGCATTTCTGAAAAATAACCAACAAATCTGATCTTTACTCCGACGGCCACGAAGCGTAACCGTCTTGACCAAGAATTGTATTTAAATTTTGTTGCTCCAAAGTTTCTTCCATTTCTTCTATTATTGTTATTGGCCAAGAAACATAGCCCCACTTTCTATAAGATCGCTGCGCATTGATGTCTACTATCAACGGTGCATGGTGAACAGAATGATTATCGCTTCCTGAATGTTGAATATTATCGTTGTTCATTGTTTTTAATTTTACATTGGTCAAAAAAAATTCCCATTGTAATGCATAAATTGAAATTGAATGCTTATTCTTTATTCTTTTCTAAAATGATTACATCAACAAGATAAAATCAAAAGAACCTATATAGCCTTCAAGTGTTTTCCTCAATTCTATTTTTTTCTATGGCTATTGCGATCGCTAATGGGAAGTATATTTTCCGAGTGTATAGTTACAAAAATAAGACCATCGGCAGTTGCCAATAGCTGCAATCCTAATGCTTAACAATTTGTTCTTAAACTAACGATCGTTAATTGTAAGCCTATTAAATAACTGATAACCAATTAACAACAAGGCTTCATTGTGTTAGATTAAATAAATAACGTACCAGATAATCGGACTTTTAATTAGCGACTGAATGGCTATTCTACACAAATTATTGCGCCATTCTGTCTCAAAACCGATATTCGTACGCTTATTGACATCTCTCCATCACAAAAAAAATACAATGTTTGTAAACGCAATAGAAACAGTACAACAGTTCACTCGTCCGATGCACACTATTTCGAGAAATTATGGTGAGACAAAAATAAGACCCGGCTCAGCTACACTGTTTTTCATAAATGAAGACGGCGTTGCAGTAACTTGTAAGCACGTTGCGCAAATGCTGTTGGATGCAGAAGAAATCAACAAAAATTACAACAATTATAAAGCGGAAAGAAAAGCTTTTCAAGTCAGCAATAACTTCAACAAAAAGATAAAGGAACTGGCAGCTAAGTATAACTTCAGCAATCTATCTACTGCCGAAGCCTATATTACTCTTGTCAATTGCGCTGCTTCCTGGAGTAGCCTTGAAATTAAATTACATCCTACCTATGATTTGGCTATCATCAAATTGGGTAATCCAAAAGGATTAATGGTTCCTTCTTTTGCTACTTTCCTAAAAGATACTTCGGTATTGAAACAAGGTTATTCGATGTGCAGGCTAGGGTTTCCATTTCCTGAGTTTAATAACTACCAATACAACGCCATAGAAGATAAAATAGAATGGACTAACACCGGTAATCCGGCCTCTCCCGCCTTTCCAATTGATGGCATGCTTACAAGGCATATTGGCGATGAATATGGCATCATGGGTATAGAATTAAGCACCCCCGGATTGCGGGGACAAAGTGGTGGACCATTGTTTAATAAAGAAGGCTTGATATGTGGTATGCAAAGCGCCACCAACCATCTGCACCTTGGATTTGACATGCGACAACATGAAATAATGGCCAATGGCATCAAAATAAAAGCGACCAATCAACCTTTTTTGCACGTGGGTATTTGCATACATGCTGATGTAATTAAAAACTTTCTTAGAGAACAAAACATCAGATTCTATGAGGCTTAAAGCATGCTTCCGATTACTACTTCATCGCATCTAATACCGCAAACATCTTTCCAGTTATTTCGGATGAAGAACCGCTGTAGTTGTTAATGATGAATGCGAATGAGTAGCCGTTTACATATCCTGTAAAACTCTTTACGCCTGTCATGGTACCGCTTTTCATTTTTATACCATTAAACGATGGCAGTGCATTGTAAAATTGATTGTTCCAAGGCCGGCTTTTTGCATATTGCATAACGTTCACCAATGCTTCTGTAGTTACCCGGTTGGTGGGCGACAAACCACTACCGTCAGAGATAACAAGCGACCCAGGATCTATCCCTTTTTCTTTCCAAAAATTCCGGATCAATTTAATACCGGCATCTGTTGAACCTTCGTTCTTCTTCACAAATCCAACTGTTTTTACAATTGCCTCTCCATATAGGTTGATACTCTTTCGCATGAACCAATACACGATGCTATCAAGCGGTGGAGATGCATGCGAATTCATTACTTTTAATACGGAAGGTTCATCCTCGTTTTTTTTGCTGTCATTGCTAACTGCTATTCCATTTTTCTTCAAGGCATCCAAGACTATTGACTGTAGCTGCTGCGAAGGATTAGGAAACGAACCTGCTATTTTAAACGCCTTTTGATCCGGCGGAATGGTGCCTCGCAAATACCCAACTTTACTGTATGGAGGCAAGTATATCCATGCATTGTCGCCGCTACCGATTTTACCTGTAGTGACCTCATTTACAAATGTTACATCCGCAGGTGGAGGAGACATATACACCACACTTACCTTCTCACCTAATTTGTTCCCTGATTTCAAAAAAATATCATATGCATTTTCATTCCAGTTGATGGCAGCTGCACCTGCACCAAAATAGTTTCCGATGTCATCCCAAATCCATCCACCGGGAATGGTTTGGCTGCTCCAAGTTTTATCAAAGCAAACTACCTCACCATTTATTTTTTTAATCTTTAGTTTAGCAATAGCCTCCATCCATTTGGCAAGCACGATGGTTCCTTTTGTATTGGCGTATCTGTTGCTACCCAACGTAGGATCGCCGTAGCCCATAATATATAGATTTCCATTGAGCACCTCTCCTTCTATAAATCCATCGTAACTCAATTCTGTTTGATAGATATAATCAGTCCCTAATAAATCAAAAGCAGCAGCAGCGGTTACCACCTTTTGACTACTAGCAGGCACCAATCCGGTTTGTCCATTGTAATTAAAGATGGCAGTCCCAGTTTTTTGATTTACCACATACAATGACATAGATGCGTATTTCATTTGCGGGTCATTTGCAAGGTTTTTGACTGCCTGCTTGAGTTTAGCGGTTATGCCCTGTGCATGTACACCTACAATCAACATGAAAGCAAAACTGGTGAAAACATATTTTTTCATGGTACGATGATAGGAAAGAATGGTGAATGTTTCGTTATTGCCGGAGCTATATTATGCTTTCTAAGAACCCTGTGCTACCCCATTCCTGAATGTATTAATTGAGTACAATGCCCCCTAAAATTCACCAATATCTGCTATTAACAACTTTATTTGCTACTGAATGATAGGAAATGAAATAGCAAAATAATTCCATTGAGTATAAAAAGCCCAAAACAATTCATTTGAATTGTAGGTTTCGTATTTTTTTATACTAATAAACATAAATTCCTTTCCAATAAATGTTGTTCAATATGTCTCTCACCCTTACAATTGTCGGATAATTATGTGCATTGTAAACATATTGATAGGTGTTGTTGACGTTGTCTAAACCTGAAGTAAGCGGATTAAATATTTTTGATTCTGATAAAATATTATTTTTTTGCGGTAAACTTTGGAACGGGATAAACGTAAATATGCTTGAAGCCTCTAATTGTACGTTGACTAAAAAATCCGGCACTACTTTATAAAATGGGTTAATTTTTGTGTCATAAGTGATATTGGAATTTGCAGTTTCGGTAAGCACATAATTGGTACCTCTTAAAACAAAAAGAGAGTCTTTCACATTCAATAAATTATTATTACTGCCTCTTGTGGTCAAAAATTTATTGTACTCAAATTGAGCACCATTTGATCTTACTGTTATAGTTCCATTTTGGTTGGATGTGTTTTGGTAATCAACAAAAAAAATAGTTAAAGAAGGGGAAAATTCTATTATAGAGTCAGATAAAATCTTACCTGCAGATGAATAAGTTAGATAATGGATAGTAGAATCTCCCGAACTGAAATCATAAATTCTTCTCGTAGTAATAAATGTATCGTTGCCAATAAAATTATTGAAAACAGCAAAGGAGTCAAAGCCGTTTGTTGCTTTAAATGAAGTACAACGTTTTAAGTTATCATAGGCGAATGTGTATTTAAAAACGATATCGTTGGGTGCTGCAAGTGTTGTGTCTATCACAACAAATGTTTTGAGTAGTAAAGTTGTATCTAAAGATACCGGAGTAGTGGGTATTTCATCCTCAAAATTAATTTCTTTCTGGCATGAATACAACAAAAG
>JANPHE010000311.1:0-3296 GCA_031424295.1 Segetibacter sp.
GTTTGAAATAACAACAAAAAAATCAGCCAATTTGAATATGTTAAATGAAGGTTCATTTGCCTGGGGAGGATATTATGGCACAACCTATTGGGCAGACCCAAAAGAAAGACTGATTTGTTTAATCATGACTCAACATAATCCAAAAGCTCACTTTGAATATGCTGATAAAATAACAAGCATAATTTGTGGAAGTTTGAAATAAAAACGGCTGATAACAGCACCTACCCAAAAGGCGGGGTTTAGCTTCGCTGATTTTCAATTCGTGTTCTAAAGACAATTTGGTGGTTAAACATCCGCCGCGGCGGATTTCAAATCAGGTTTTGTGGTAAAAGTACCCCCCTTCGGGTTGCTGCAAAACGTTAAGGGTCGAAAATCAGCCAGCATTGTCTTAATAATAGGGTTGTTTTTCCTGCTCATTTTATTTTAAAATCGTTTAGGAAGAAACCATTTTGAATTGAGCAAAATGGATGGGAGGCAATTACATTCGGAAATACATTATCGCCATTATTACCTATGCAATCATTTCAATACAGATCTAACCTACAAGAAGCGCTGAAAAACCTGGTAAGTGTTAACGAAAGCATTTATAGTTCCATAATAGATGTTGCTATGCAAGGCGAATTAAAAGAATTTAACGACGCCGTGCCAATCGGCGAAGTACATCAGTTTGATTTTGAACTATTCAAAAACTGCGACGACACCAATATACAACTACTTGTCAGGCTGATAGAGCAGGTAGATGAAACCTATCATACCATTTGCAACATCAACAGCATTCAACCCGAAACGGAAGAAACCCCTTGAAAATCATATTGTATCTATCGTAGAATATAGAAATGCATTTATAAAGGGTAAGATAACTGTTTGCATCAATAGCAGGTATAATTAAGCCTGTAGTTTTTGCTACAATTGTTCAATTCGTAGAATAAAGGCTAAGTAAAATTGGGAAATTGCCTTACTAAAATGGCAGAAATTCTTTGGCCGATTAATTTCACCTTAAAAGCTGACTTTTATATGGTTATGGAATAAAATTTGCTCTCTTTAAAGACAAAAAATGCTACATGAAAAAATATTTACTCATTATTTACACCCTTTGTTTTTTATCGATTGGGGCATTTAGTCAGGATATGCTTACCATGTTTTTAAATACCAAAGCCGAGGAAGCAAAACGTGTTGTGCCTTTTTCCAGAAAATATATAGCTGTTGGTACAAGTTATCAATTAGGTTTACCAATGGGCAATATGACAACAGGCATGAGTCCGGTACATAGTTTGCACCTTAGTGGTGCCCTGCCTCTAAATTTCATAACACCTAACCTGCAGATGGGTCTTGATGCAGCTTACGGTATATACGGTTTGAAAAATTTTGGTATCAAATATAAGCAAGCAGATAATTATATTAATACAACAATCAACTATACCAGCGATGTGGCCCAGGCGGGATTGTTTGCTAACTATGTATTTTTTGCAAATAGAAAAATTCAGCCTTTTGTAACAGCAAGGTTTGGTTACATGGCTTTGAGCAGTTGCTTTTATGTTGCCGACCCTTTAGATCCGGATGCTTGCAGGGTATTGGAAAACGAAACCATACAAAGTGATGGAACGCTTTATTGGGGTTATGGTATGGGTTTTAGATGGAATGTTTGTACCAATACCGAAAAAAGCAAGTATTTTTTAGAATTTTCGGTAGTGCAAACGAGAGGTAATCTTATAGATTATGTAAATGTTGCTCATTTGCAAAATCATACTGCACCCATTGCTCCAACCAATGATACAAAACCAATTGATGTAACCTTCGTTAATCCTGGAAACCAAAACCTGCACCAACATCGCATTGGAGAGTTGTACAACAATCCATTAAACTTATTGCAGTTTAAAATAGGCTACACTGTATATTTACGATTAAAATAAAAGTTATACTTCATATTCGTGCATGATAATGAAATAGGCTTGTTCGCCAGACGCTCCTTAGATTTTTAGAAAAAAAATAAAGCTTGGATATAATATTATACTAGATTTGAGAATATTGTTGCTGACATTGTATAAAGCAATGAACAAAAATTCAACTTTCGAATTGTATACCTCCAGCATTAAAAATAATCATCGTATTGCAAGCCATAATTTTGAAAATCATAATTTTAAATCTGGTAGTTCTTTTTATAACGCTTTCCTCAATGGGACAGACAAAAAATTTTGACACTTTAACGAATGACATTTTACTTCGGATTAGAACTTACGAAACCGAAAGTGCGACAAAGAACTTTCTTAAAAAGTACATTCCATTTTTAGCTGAAAAACCAACTCAAATTGGTGGCTGGACGGCTTATCCATTATTGGAAGACAACATCCCAACTTATACGATAGGACATTCAATTTTCTTTCTAAAACACCCATACATTGACTTTGGTGTAACTGAATGCAGGTTAGACTTTTTGACTAATGAAAAAAGCAATAAAATAAATGGCTATAAGACCTACTTCATCACGTTTTTATTTGATAGTAAACGGAAGGCAGTAAAAAGTTTTAAGACTTTATGCAGTGCGTATGACAAACTGAGCGGTTCAAAAAATATAAAGACAAAAGCAGGTAAAAAAATTGCATTTTATAAAAATATAGATAAAGGGAATTTATTTCAAAGCGTTGAATTTATTTTAACTCAAGACGATTTGTTTGACAATAAGTACAAAATAATTTTTGGACAAATTCTGGACTTACAGTTTGAAGATTATTACGGTGCGCAACACTAAGTGGGGCGTTATTTGAGGACGTTTTTAAAATTACCCAATAACTGCAAGCCTTACTCGAACAAGTGTAACTAACGCTAATTAATATTTGCTTTACTGGATCAAGTCGGTCATCTTAATTTTAAAGTTCTACAATTATAAAATATTCACCACTAAGCTTTTGATTTTTTCACCTCATTTCCTTCAATGCAAAAAGTCCCCCTCGGCAGAGAAGGACTTTGAGTTGCTTGCTTATGAAGCAACTATTTATTTTTTTCCAAACACCAGCAGTTCATTTGCCTGCACTTCGGTGATGTACTTTTTATTGCCATCTTTATCGGTATAGCTTCGGTTGATGAGCTTTCCATCAATTAGCACTTCCATCCCTTTTTCAAAAAGCTTTTCAGCTATTTCAGCAGTCTTTCCCCATGCTATCACATTGTGCCATTGGGTTTCTGTTACTTTCTCACCTTTCTGTGTGGTGTAGGTTTCGTTGGTAGCAAGGCTAATGCGGGCCATCTTTTTACCACCATCCAATGTTTTTACTTCAGGAGCTGCGCCTAAGTGTCCGATC
>JANPHE010000312.1:0-37591 GCA_031424295.1 Segetibacter sp.
GTTATTGCAAAAGTTGATATTCCATTAAGAAAAAATACGGAAATACACCACAGTGCTACTCACCTTTTACATGCAGCACTCAGGCAGGTATTGGGTAAACATGTGGCACAAAAAGGAAGCTTGGTTAACCACGAACAACTTCGGTTTGACTTTTCTCACTTTGCCAAAGTAACAGATGCAGAAATAGCAGAAATTGAAGCCATCGTAAATGAAAAAATACGCGAAAATGTACCGGTTGTTATTAAAGAAATGAGCAAAGATGAAGCAGTAGCATTGGGTGCAATGGCATTGTTTGGAGAAAAGTATGGAGAGGTGGTAAGGGTAGTGATCATGGACGCTGATTACTCCATAGAATTGTGTGGTGGCACACACGTTGGTTCTACCGGTCAGTTGGGCTTGTTTAAGATAAAACATGAAAGTGCAGTAGCTGCAGGGGTAAGAAGAATGGAAGCCATCAGCGGCAAGGAAGCTGAGGTTTGGGTAAATGATCAACTGACTGCATTGGATGAAGTGAAGAGCCTTCTAAACAATGCCAAAGATGTGCCCAAAGCTGTTGAACAATTGAAAGCTGAAATAGCTGAATACAAAAAGAAACTGGAAAGTTTTGAAACCAGGCAATTGGCAGTTTTGAAGCAAGAATTATTGACAAAAGCAGTAGAAATAAATGGCACCCAATTTATAGGACAACTGGTAGAAGTTAGCAGCAGCGATTCGCTAAAAAAATTGTGCCTGGACATGAAGCAGCAACTTAATAATTTTGTAGTAGTATTAGCCACACAAACAGAAGGTAAAGCATATGTTGCCATCATGATTGATGAATCAATAGCTGCCTCAAAAGGATTGGATGCCACAAAAGTTATAAAAGAACATATTGCTTCACTAATAAAAGGTGGCGGTGGCGGACAAAAGACTTTGGCTGTAGCAGGCGGGCAAGACGGAAGTAATTTACCGCAAGTGATTGAGAAGGTAAAAGGTTTGCTGTAAAATATTATCAATGGAACCGTTATTTCAATCACTACGATTGTACTTTAGAGCATTCACTCCAGCAGATTCCGACCTAATATACCAACTCAATAAAGACCCGGAAGTAACTAAGTATGTCCATGAACCTGTAACTACTCCTGAGTTGGCTATTGAAGTATTGAACCATATCATACTGCCTCAGTACAAAAGTTACAATCATGGTCGGTGGGCAGTACACCTTAAATCGACTAATGAATTTATTGGTTGGTGTGGCCTAAAGCAAACAGCAGAACACATCTTCCCTGATCTTGGTTACCGTTTTTTTAAACAGCATTGGGGCAATGGATATGCCACTGAAGCTGCAAGGCAAACTATTATTTATGGATTTGACATTCTCCATTTAAAAGGTATCTATGCCGCAGCCCATATTCAAAACAAAGCTTCTCTACATGTATTAGAAAAGTGCGGTATGACCCTCGAAGGTGAAAAAATGATTGATGAAAGCCCCGTAAAGACGTTTATTATATTCAATCCCGAATTCCCAAAATAATTTAACATTTCCGAAGTTCTTCGTAATTAAAATAATTCCCTACTTTTGATCTACTAAAGTCTTCGTATAACAATTTAAAAAAAATAAACCATGATTACCAAAGCAAAATTAATTCTTGTAACCACCGCCCTTTTTATTGGCTCATTTGCCATAGCCCAGGAAGGGCAAAAACCAAAAGTTGAAAAAGAAGAAGAAATCATCATAAAGAAAAGTGGGGACAAAGTTGAAAAAATGACCATCGTAGTAGATGGTGACAATGTGACCATTAACGGAAAACCCGTGGATGAATATGAGAATAACAATGTCATCATTATGAAGAAAAGAGGCAACATGGGAGGTCATGGATCAATGAGTGGAATGGGGGGACGCAGCCCAATGATCAGAAAATTTCACCGCAATATGGACGATAGTGATATGCTTACAGATGACATTAGAGGAAGCAATAAGGCAATGCTTGGTGTGATGTCTGATAAATCAGCTGATGGGGCTAAGATTACAGAGGTTACCAAAGAAAGTGGTGCTGAAAAAGCCGGATTAAAAAAGGATGATGTAATAACAAAAGTAGGTGCTACAAAAATAACAGGACCAGAGGATTTAGCAGAGGCAATCAGAAGCTATAAACCAAAAGATAAAGTTGACATCACCTATAAAAGGAATAACAAAGAAAGCAAAACATCTGCCACGCTGGGCGAAAGCAAAGTAAGGTCCTTCGCTTTCAATTTCAACAATGATGATTTCAACTTTGAAATGCCTGAAATGCCGGAGATGCCCGAAATAGGTGAAATGCCTGAAATGGACAGGCTGGAAATGATGATGAATAAAAGACCAAAAATTGGATTGCAGATACAAGATGTTGAAGATGGAAAAGGAGTGAATGTAAAAGATGTAGATGAAAACTCTCCGGCATCCAAAGCAGGTTTAATAGTAGGAGATGTAATCACTCAGGTAAATGGGAAAGACCTTGAAGGTGTTGATGAATTGCGCAAGGCCATGAAAGAATTGAAAGAAGGAGAAACCATTAAGCTTGGTTATAAAAGAAACGGTACACTACAATCCGCAGATGTGAAAATACCGAAGAAATTAAAAACAGCCGATTTATAAAGTTAATAATGTAGATAATAAAAGCCGTTTCTGTTGTCAGAAACGGCTTTTTCGTTAAGGTTCAATCAAGGTTTTTTCAACTACTGCTTCATTTTACTATTTCCGATACCTTTACGGCTTCATGGAACAAGCAATTAACAATAAATATGAAGCAGTAATTGGGCTGGAAATTCATGCTCAGTTACAGACGCTCAGTAAGCTATTCAATGGAGATAGTGCAGCTTTTGGCGGAGACCCAAACTCACATATTAGTCCTATTACTTTAGCCCACCCAGGCACCTTGCCTAAGATCAATAAAAAAGCTGTAGAATTAGCAGTAAGGATGGGTATTGCCTGCAACTGTACCATCAACCAATTCAACTACTTTGCTCGCAAAAATTATTTCTATCCTGATTTACCAAAAGGATATCAGGTTTCGCAACATACCGAACCTATTTGCATTGGTGGTTTTGTTTCTATACCTACCAATGATGGGCATAGGGAAGTAAAACTGAACAGGATACACATGGAGGAAGATGCAGGAAAAAGTATTCATGATGCCGATGATGATTTTACCTGTGTGGACCTGAACCGGTCAGGCGTTCCCTTAATAGAAATAGTAACCGAACCTGATATGCATACTGCAGAAGAAGCCCACTACTTTGTATCAGAAGTAAGAAAACTAATGCGGTGGTTAGATGTTTGCGATGGTAATATGGAGGAAGGTAGTTTAAGGTGCGACGCAAATATTTCAATCCGGTTAAAAGGCGAAACGACATTAGGTACAAAGGTTGAAGTGAAGAATCTCAATTCTATTAGAAATGTAAAAAAAGCTATAGAATTTGAGATAGAAAGAATGATAAACCTTGTAGAAAAAGGAATAAAAATAACGCAGCAAACAAGAAGCTTTAATGCAGACAATGACACTACATTTTCTCTCAGAGATAAAGAAGAAGCCAATGACTATCGGTATTTTCCGGAACCTGACCTCGCTCCTATGCACCTTAGTCAAGAATATGTGGATGAGATTAGAAGCCATATGCCAGCTTTGCCAAATGAACTTTTCCAAAAGTATTTAACACTAGGATTGAGTGATTACGATAGCCGCCAATTATCCGAAGATAAAATGACCGCAGCTTATTTTGAAAAAACCACCCAATTTTCAAAAAATTACAAAGCAATAGCAAATTGGATGACCGGCCCTATTAGGCAAGTACTAAATGAATCAAATATTGATTTTGCTTCATTTTCTTTGATGCCATCTTCTCTAGCAGAGTTAATTTTAATGATAGAAAGTGGGCAAGTAAATTTTTCGATTGCCTCCACCAAAATATTACCTGCACTTATTCAATCGCCTACAAAAAAAGCTATTGAAATAGCCACTACATTAAACTTGCTACAGGTAAGTGATAGTGCGGATATTGAGGACTGGGTAGATGAGGTAATCGCTAAAATGCCTGACAAAGTGAACGAATATAAAAAAGGGAAAAAGGGACTAATCGGATTATTTGTTGGTGAAGTAAAAAAGTTAAGCAAAGGAAAAGCGGATCCAAAAGTAGTAACACAGTTAATTGAAGAAAAATTAAAATAAACAGTTTAGCATAAGATGAAAAAAATAATAATTGCGGCGCTTTCTATAGTATTCATCACGTCGTGTCAACCCAAAAAGTATGGTGCATTTATAGTGACCGGTGTAATAGAAAATGCTCCAGGAAAGAAACTATTGTTAATGGAAACCCAGAGTTCAAATTCTCAGCCTGTTGTGCTCGATTCTACAGAATTAAATGCGAAGGGAGAATTTACATTAAGAGGAAGAGCAAATGAAGAAGGAATATTCAGGCTGATCATAGAAAAAGGCCCTGATGTAATTCTGGTAAATGATGCCAGTAGCATCAGGGTAAAACTTGACGTAAACAACTATCGGAATTATAAAGTAGAAGGCTCTCCCGCATCTGATGGATTGCATTCCTTATTTGAGGAATACAGAGATATAGACTCGTCTATTCTAGCTAATTTTAAAATCATTGACAGCATAAAATCAAAAGCAGGTCAGGACAGTTTGGTAGAAGTTATGCGTTCTCAAAATGACCAACGTGTATTGTCTTTAAACAATCTTTTGAAAAATTTTATCAATAGTTCTTCAAGCGCAGCGGCCAGTTTATATGCATTGGGAATAGCCAGTCAAACCATACCGACAAATGAATTACAATCATTGGTAGATGCTACAGCGAAAAAATTTCCTGAGCATTCCGGCGTTGCAAAAGTAAAATCTATGATGGCTGTTAAAGCAGCACCTCCTGCAAAACCTGAACCAACGAACGATTATCCATTGTTAAATCAACAGGCACCCGATCTTACAATGCCCGATTTGAATGGCAAACCAATCAGCATTCACGACTTTAAAGGCAAATTTGTTTTGGTCGATTTTTGGGCAAGTTGGTGCGGACCTTGCAGGCAGGAAAACCCAAACGTTCTGGCAGCATACAATAAATTTAAAGATAAAAACTTTGCCATTCTCGGTGTTTCACTTGATGAGGATAAAGCAAATTGGCAGAAAGCGGTAACCAAAGACAATTTGAATTGGAACCACATGAGCGATTTGAAATATTGGCAAAGCGAAGCCGTAAAAGCTTACGGTTTCGATGGTATTCCCTTCAATGTTTTGCTGGATCCTACAGGTAAAATAATTGCCTCCGGATTGAGAGGAGAAGACCTTGAAAATAAATTAGCAGAAGTATTAAAATAGAAAGATTATCAGAATAAAAAAATCCCTGACGAAAACGCCAAGGATTTTTTTTGCATTAAACTATTCTTATTGCTTTTGCAGATTAATTGTTCTAATAATTTCATTTTGCTGATTACTGATAATCATTTTGTAAGATCCTACTGCCATTCTATCCGCTTTAATCTCAAAGTTGTTAATGCCACTTGAAATGTTTACAGCCCTTACTAAAATTAATTGACCAATGTTGTTGTACAGTTTAATCTGAACCGGGCCAAGTGACTCAGCCGTATTAAAGGAAAGATTTACAACATTTTTTACAGGGTTAGGGAAAACATTGATTTTAATTTTCTCCGAACGCTTCAGTAGTACCACATTTGAATATTGAATTGTGCCATCCTTATTATACGTTGATAAGCGATAGTAATTGGCTCCGGAAAAAGGATTTACATCGCTGTAAAGATACTCCCTGTTAAGGAGCACATTTCCGCTATAAGTGTTTAGCGGTTCAAATTCAGAACCATTAGCACTCCTTTCAAGCACAATTTTATTTACATCGCTAAAAGCAGAAATTACCCATTTCAAATCGTTTGAAGTTGTTTTGACTTCACCAGTAAATCGCTCAAGTTTTATTGGTAAAGCAGACCCATTAAAAGTCAATGTAAAACTGGTTTTAGCACTTTGTTTCCCATCTACATACAGCAAATAATAGGTCTGTGCATTCAATCCGGAAATGGTTGTCAATGGACCATTACCTGTAAAACTTCTACAAGCTATTGCAAATGGAAAACTTTGACCCGTAGGACATGTATTGGTCTGGTAAACTGCAATGCGAGCTGTAGGCGCATTTGAACCTGTGCAAACAGATGCAGAAGCAGGAAAATAATTAAAATTGGTTACGTCAATATCCAATGAACCACTTGCGTCTGTAAGTACGACATAATATAAATTGTTAGTAACCCCAACTCCTGAGCCGGTACAGACAACATTATTGTATTGAGGGTCGCTGTTAGCGTTGGATGTGCTGTGTTCCAAATCGAAAAACACCTGTGTGCCAGGTGGTGTAGCTGTAGCAGGAAACGTAACCGGACATTCATCTTTGCTATCAATAATCGGCGTAAGTTGAGTCATACCTGTAGCTGCTGTACATCCGCCAAATGCAAGTGCAGCATTGGTAGCACATGTGTATAAAGCACCCTGATAACATGATGCATCTGGTGCAGTTCTTTTAACGCCGTTGGAAACTGCATAATTCATCAACTTTGGTGGATTTACCCCACCCTGAGAACCGGCAATAATATGCCCGAGATTGAGCCCATGTCCTAACTCATGAAGCAAGACCGTTTCTAAATCAATGGTTGATGAGCCCGGAGGGCAAGGACCTAACTCAAACGTAGTAGTACCTGTAGAATAAGAACTTCGAATGTTTACATCAAATTCAGGCTTTCTATAATCCACTGAAGATGCCGGTAAGCAATAGCTATTAAATGAATAACAAACAGCCAATACGCCGGCACTTAACGGAGTTCCGTTGGCGGCATTGTCCATAAAGACAACACACTTTCCATCTCCACTTGCATTGCTCGTGCTTGTAGAACCACCAATAGCTACATTAAGACCCGCAACTTCTACCCATGTAGTTAAAGCCCTATTAAATGTGGCAACCGCTTCAGCCGTAAGTGTAGTAGAATACTGCATTGTATAACCACCTGAACCGTTTACATTGGAAAGGTTCGATTGCTTAGTGAAATTATCAGCAGTAAAAGAAAGAATGCTATAGAAGACAGTCAGTTGGCTCAACGAAGTTGCTGTAGCACCGCTTGCGTCCATTACGTTAATAACACCCGTTCCTGCACGGGTTGGAACCCTAACTTTTATCTCAGTATCTGTCCAGGAAACAATTAAGTTGCTTGTATAGGGTACATCAAATTTTATCCCACTAGACGGATCATAGTTGCAATCACCAAAGCGGACTTTAGCTAATCCCGAAGGAGTACCAAAATCAATACCGGTAATGGTAAGTAGATTGTTAGTTGGATCGCTTGTTGCTCCTGAATTAACTGTAGTAGGCGAAAAGGAAGCGATATAAGCATTGGGTCTTCCTTGATAAGCACCATGATTCCCAATTTTTAATGAAGGATCAACAGTAACAAATTTTCTACCTGATAGATTTGCCAATAAAGGATAAACCTCCCCTGCAATACTGTTATAATTGTTAAAGGGATCAGCAGCAGTATTTGCTTCTACATTGTATTTAAAAAATCCCTGCGAGCTGGCATAAACATCCCACAATTGTCCGCCAGCAGGTGAAGTTTTAATCCTGTTTTCAGGAAAACAAAAAAATACACCAACTTCTTTTTCAGACAGTTCCAGCAAATCGCTTGCAGTTACATTGTCATAGCCAACCGTTCCGCCTTGCGTAATAATTTCTATATAATTTTTTTGCAAATTGCCTTTAAAAATTTTATAGATTTTGACTTTATTAGCAGTGAAAATCATGGTGTGCTCCACATTCCAAAATGAAGTTTGATCAACTACTTCTCCTTCAACTATTAATGTTGCGTTTGTTGCTTTCTCAGCATTAGAAACAGGATACAATGCCTGACCAAAAGTCAATAAACTGGTAGAAACCAGCACTAAGAAAATTGAAATCTTTCTCATGTTATTACAATAATTCTTTTAAATAATTAAGATGTATAAATATAAATAATTCTTTCAAAACATACAGCAATTCTTTTACGTTGAAAGTAAAAATCATTGGTAATTGCGTAACAAAGTAGAGGAGAATTACCAAAACAAAAAGAGCCTGCATTAATAATGCAGGCTCTTATATGATTTTGGAATTGTATTATCGCTCCAATGTTACTGCATATAAACCAGTAAACCAGCCTGAAGTAGCACCTGCGAAACCCAATTGAAACTTTAGATTTATTTTTTGATTACAATATTCAAAAGTTCCTTCACGACCTGCAAATGGTCTTACTGCAACCTGAGAACCTGCATAAGTAGCACTAAGCGTACCTGCATCACCAATACCTGAACTTTGCTCTACTACATTACAAGTTTGGTTGGTACGGTCTGTCCAATCCAAATTGAAAGTGATGTCATTCCAAGTAGAAGTACCACCTGCATCCCACAGGTTGTAAATTTTGATGGTTCCTGTAGTTGGACCCGTTTGTACAGCAGAAGAGACCCTTGCAGTATACGGACCATAAGGAGTTCCCGCATTGTAAGACTCTATTGTATTAACATAGTTACCAACTAGTGTACTTAGATTAAAAGTAGAAGTTAAATTATTACAAGGCGGTGGAGGTCCGCTTACATAAAGCGTGTACATCATATTGTAGTCAGATGTAGCTACTCCTGGACTTGAAATAGTAAAAATCAAAGTATCCATTTCTCCCAAAAGGTAAGAAGACTGATTACCTGTTACCACCAATGAATCAATAACCTGGTTAGCGTTAAATGTAAAAGACTTCTTGTTTAACGTAAAATCTGTACCTTCTACGGCACCACTTGGTGAAGTAACACTTATTGTAACCGTTCTTTGAGAACTGGAAACAGTAGTTAGACCGATAGGAATTTTAAACACATCACCTGCGGTGATGATTTTGTAACTTCCTGAAGTTTTGTTAGTAAAGTGCGCTTGCTCAGGTGGTGTTGTTCCAACCCCTTCTTGCTTTTTACAAGACTGAAAAGAAAATGCAAACACCAATATACTAACTAATGATAAAAGTTGTAGCCGTTTCATAATGTATAAATGTTTATTTTTTTTATTATTAGGATATCAAATATCGCTTAATTATACCCTGGATTTTGAACTGTATTAGGATTGGAAATCGTTTCTTGTCTTGGAATAGGTAAAGTCCACCTAAAACTGTTTGCAGGAAGTGACTGCCACTCAGGGCTTGCATCGGTAGCTGCCCTTTGCAAAGGCAAATTTGTTCTTTTTAGGTCAAAAAATCTGAATCCTTCAAAACACAATTCCTTAAATCGCTCGTCCATAACAGCAGTAAACAAAGCATCTCCGCTTGCAAACGTTTCATTTGCATAACCTGTAATCCTATTCGATCTCAAAAGATTCAAATCAGCAGCACCTGCGCTTACATTGCCTGTTTTTGCATAGGCTTCAGCACGTATGAGGTACATCTCAGAAATCCGTATTAATTTTGCATCAACTATACGACCTCCTCTAGTTGAAGAGTAAAACTTATTTACATAAGGACCATCAGAATTTGCACCAATAAATGTTGCCTTGCGAATATCGCCGGCACCATAACTAGCGACCAATTTATCAGAAGGTGCTAAATAAACATTAAACGAAGCCGCTGTTGTTGTCCACAATCCTCCGATACCTGTAGAAGTAACATATAATCTTCTAAATAAAACTTCCGCACCACTTTTATCCTGCCAAATATCAGAATAAGTAGAACCGCTTGCTATAGGTCTGAAACCGGAATTAATAACCTGAGATGCATAAGTAATTGCCTGGTTGTAATCCCCTTTAAACAAACTCGTTCTCGCCTGATAAGCTGCAATGTTAACTGAGTTCATAACCGTATCAGAAAAACTAGAAAATGTAGCAGCAGGCATTAGAGACCTTGCATCCGAAAAATCTTTTTCTATTTGAGCTACCACCTCACCCATTGTGTTGCGGGCAGGCTTACAAGTAACACAATATTGTACCATAATGGGCACACCAAGACTTGAAGGACTATAACGATCTGCATAAGACTGTAATAGCGCCAAATGAGCAATTCCGCGCAAAGCCAATAATTGGCCCTTTACCACATTTTTTCTGGTTTCTTCACCGGGAAGAATTAGCACCTTATCAATTTGAAACAATACTCTATTGACCTGGTCTATCAAAGAGTAATAACTAGCATAGGCGGCAGTTACATCTCCACCGGATGTACCATCGGCGCCAAACTGCAAACGAAATGTCAAGGCACCTTGCCCAGCATTGTTTTGTCCAATTTTCGATTCATCTGACAATAAAGTATTGACATAGATGTCATTGGCTACTGCGGAAACCCTAGAATATGCCCCATTAGCTCCTAATTGAATGTCTTTTAAATCTCTAAAAGCATTGGCATCGCCGAAAGCATCGGGTGGCTGTTGATCTAATTCTTTTTTACATCCGGCAAGAAGCAACATACTTCCACCAAAAATGCATATAAAATATTTTTTAATGTTCATATAAATAAAATTGAATAATGATTAAAATGTGATGGTAACTCCACCGGTAATTGCTTTCGGATTTGGAAATTCGCTCAAATTAATATTTGTTCCACCTGCCTCAGGATCCATGCCCTTCCAAGGTGTCCAAATAGCCAAATTTTGTGCTTGCAAAAAGCAATTTATATTTGAAATAAACTTTGTTTTACTAACTAATCTTTGCGGAACAGTGTAAGAAACGGTTAAATCTCTCCAACGCAAGAAATCAGCTTTTTGAATTAGTTTAGAAGAGAAATCTACTCCATATGCCGGGCTTGGCGTACTTACTATATCACCTGGCTTTTCCCAAAACTTTAATGTATTACCTTGGTTGTATCCACTTTCAATAAAGCCACGAGGATTTTCCATAAAATATTCAAGGTTGTTTACTTTGTAAGCACCTTTCTGCCAGCTAAATTGAGTGGCCAATTCAAAACCTTTGAATCTTATACTTGTACCAAAACCACCTTTCCAAGGAGCTTCCCAGGTACCAAATTCTTGTACAGGAGCACCTTCTGCATATACTTGCGTTAATTTACCATTGGCATCATAATAAAGTGGTGCACCTGTTGCTGCATCTACCCCACCCCACTTCACTTCGTAGTGAGATCCAAGAGGAAATCCAACTTGAATAAGCTCTGTTCCTTGCTCATAAGCAGGTTCTCCTGCAATATCCAAAACTTTGTTACGGTTCAGTGCAAAGTTTCCGTTAATAGTCCAAACAACTTCTCGTGTTCTTACCACTTCAGCATTCACATTCAATTCAACACCCTTGTTTTGAAGTTCTCCACCATTAATAGCTAGGGAAGTAAATCCGCTTGTTTGAGAAAGTGTTTTTTGTACGAATAAATCTTTGGTTCTTTTATCGTACCAGTTAAATTCACCATAAACACGGTTGCGGAAAAATCCGAAATCTATACCAAAATTGGTGGTGTAGGTGGTTTCCCATTTCAAATCATCGTTTCCTGGGTAAGTAGCTGATTGTGTAATCAAACTTCCGTATGTTCCACTTGCTCCATATGTAGCCTGGTAAGGATAGTCTCCTCTAGGGAAGTTGATAGAGTTACCTGCACTACCATAACTCGCTCTTACTCTTAATGTATTTATCTTGGTATTACCTCTTAAGAAAGCTTCTTTGGTTGCTTCCCAAACAAGACCTACTGCATAGAAACCTGTCCACCTGTTAACTTCAGGAAGTTTAGATGATGCATCTCTACGGTAAGATGCAGTTAGTGTGTACTTCCCATCGTAAGTATAACGAGTATTCAACAACGCTCCAAAAAGGACATTTTTAGTTTTGAAATTAGAATTGGTTTTATCAAAAACAGGAAACAATTGGTTCGCTGCGTTAGGTGCTGTAATAGCATTTGGCGTATTTGGTGTTCTTGGATCTATACCAAAACCTTGAAAACTGGTTGCTTTTCCAATTTCATTGATGTATTCACCATAAACAGCCGCGTTTATGTCATGCTTTTGATTAATTACTTTGCGATACTCCACAGATGGTCTCACGTTAGCAGAAACATAAGAATTGGTAGTTTCTGTTTGAAATCCTGCATTTCCTGTAATAGAAGTACTTGTTACTCTCGAGAATGCCAACTTACTTCCATAGTTTGTACCTAGTGTTTGACGAAAATCTACTCCAGTAGTTAACCCCAAACTAAAGTCTTTGGTCAATTTATAAGATACTGTAGTTCCCAAAATTACTTTTACTTGATCGCTTTTGTTAATATCTAAAGTTGTAAGATCATAGGTTCTAGGTGCTGTGAACTTAGTGCCCAATTGGGTATTAATCAACCCAGCCGAGTTATAGAGCGTTGTATAAGGAACACTCAAGTTCATAGCCAAAAAAGGATTGGCCAAACCATTGGTCTGTGTACTCTGCTGAAAATTTCTATTGGTATATCCTATGTTAGATTGAATGCTTAATGAGAATTTATCATCGCTATAATCCACATTCGTTCTCCATGTTGCTCTTTTCATATCTGTTCTAAGCGTAGTTCCTTCTTCCTGGTACAAAGAAAGGCTACTGAATATCCTTGTTTTTCCCGTTCCTCCTGATATAGCAATTTGGTGACTGTTAAAGCCTCCCTTTTTCAGGAAAACATCTCTCCAATTGGTATTGATCTGAGAAATAGAATCCCGTGTTTTCAATCTTGCCGCTTGTTGTATAGCACTAAGTGTTTGAAATTCAGGATTCTGAGATGAAAAATACCAACCCGGCATATTATCCTGAACGGCTTGTGAGTTTACAATGTTTCTTATTCTGCCATAAGTTTCCTGAGTGTTCAACAACTCAGAGGAAGTTTGCATATCCCATGTAAAATTCGGACGGTATTTTACACCGGCCTGACCCGTGTAAGTAACCCTCATTTTATCGCCGCTTTTACCTTTTTTGGTAGTTACAACTATTACACCCGCAGAAGCCCTTGAACCATATAGAGCAGTTGCAGAGGCATCTCTTAATACGTCTATAGATTCAAAATCGTTGGGGTTAATACTTTGAAAAACACCACCTTCAACTGGTATTCCATCAATAATATACAGTGGATCTGAACCCCCATTAATTGAACTGGTTCCTCTAATAATAATGTTGGTAGCTGAGCCTGGCTGTCCGCTAGACGTTAAAGCTGTTAATCCTGGCACACGACCTTGAAATAGCTGATCAAACGAACCTACAGGTCTGTTAGCGATAGCTGCTTCTGAGATTTTAGTAGCAGCCCCTGTGTATTGAGATTTCTTTACACGGTTGATACCTGTTACTACCACCTCATCAAGCTTATTTCCCCCCTGGGCCAATTTAACTGATAAAGTAGATTGGCTACCAATAGTAGCTGTTTGGGTTTCGTAACCAACAAAGGAGATGGTTAATTCTTTCACCTTTGAAGGTACCGAGATGGAAAAGGTACCATCAGAATTTGTGACCGCACTGGCCTTAGAACCTACGGCAGATATGGATGCACCTGCTAATCCTGCTCCATTCTCGTCAGTTACTTTTCCGGTAACCGTTTTGCCCTGTGCAAACAAATGACTTACTGCCATAAGCGAACACAACATAAATAATAGAAGTTTTCTCATAAATGATTTAATAATTTTAAAAAAGTGACGCAATATATACAGAAATCATAACAAAAACACAATCTTGACAAAAGGTCAGTTAATTTTGCTGCTCGGCAAATGTATTAACATTTCATTCTTCAATTTTCCTTCAAGTAAATTATCCGAAAAATAAAAATTGGCATTATTAATAACAATAATTCATAGTCTTTTTATTATTAATTTACCCAATTAATCAACTTGCTTTATTTTTGCCCAATGGAAGATGTGCTTAAAAAAATAGACAACTACAAAACAGAAATTGCGGCTTTTGCGCCAAAAACTTCTGAAGAAGCTGAAAATTATAGGATAAAGTTTCTCGGAACCAAAGGAATAGTGAAGGATTTAATGGGAGAAATGAAGAATGTTCCAGCCGAAAAAAGAAAAGAGTTTGGGCTTTTAATGAACGAGTTTAAGGCATTTGCTGAAGAAAAATACAACCAATTCAATGAAACATTGGGTTCAGAAAGCAATGCTAACCATATAAATATAGACTCATCTTTACCAGGGAATAACAATGAACCCGGTACAAGACATCCATTAAATATTGTAAGAAATCAAATGGTTTCTATTTTTAAAAGACTTGGATTTGCAGTGGCAGAGGGCCCGGAAATAGAAGATGACTGGCATAATTTTACTGCACTCAATTTACCAGAAAATCATCCTGCTAGAGATATGCAGGATACTTTCTATTTAAATCAAAATCCTGATTATCTATTGCGTACCCATACTAGCAGTGTACAGGCCCGTGTAATGGAACACCAAAAACCCCCTATAAGAATTGTTTGCCCGGGGAAAGTTTATAGGAATGAAACCATCAGTGCAAGAGCACATTGCTTTTTTCACCAGGTGGAGGGATTGTATGTAGATGAAAACGTAAGCTTTGCTGACTTAAAGCAAACACTGTATTTTTTTGTTAAAGAAATGTTTGGTTCTGATGTCAAGATTAGATTTAGGCCTAGTTACTTTCCATTTACTGAACCAAGTGCAGAGATGGATATAAGCTGCACGGTTTGTGGAGGAAGTGGTTGTAGCCTCTGTAAACACACAGGTTGGGTAGAAATTTTAGGATGTGGAATGGTACACCCAAAAATGCTTGATAACTTCAACATAGATTCTAATAAACATACCGGTTTTGCATTTGGTATGGGTGTTGAAAGAATTTGTCAGCTCAAATTCAGAATCAATGACTTGCGGCTCTATTCCCAAAACGACATCAGGTTTTTAAAGCAATTTACAAGTGCTGTTTAATGGCATGAACTTTTTACTAAAATGAATGTTTAGTATTTCATTAAATTATTGGTCTTACTTTTGCAGTCGATTTCAAAAACTATTAAATGACAATTATTCTGACTTTCTTTTTTGCGCACTGGTTTCTATCCTTATTCTTCCATACGTTCTTTCTTCATAGATATGCATCTCATCAGATGTACAATACAAGTAAAGGATGGGAAAGAACTTTTTACATACTTACATGGATTAGTCAGGGTTCATCTTATTTAGTGCCAAGAGCTTATGGCGTTATGCACCGCATGCATCATGAATATAGTGATACAGAAAAAGATCCACATTCTCCGCATTTTTTCAAAGATATCTGGCACATGATGCGACATACTGCCCGCATATACAAAGCATTTTTAGACAAAAAAGAATTGCCTGACGAAAAATTTACAAAAGAATACCTTCCTGTTTGGGAAAAGCTTGACAAAATAGGAACAAGTTGGATGTCTAGATTATTTTTTAGTGCATTTTATATTGGATTTTATATCTATTTCGCTCCTTCAGCTTGGTGGTTTCTATTGTTACCTTTTCATTTTTTAATGGGGCCAATTCAAGGTGCTATTGTAAATTGGTTTGGTCATAAGTTAGGCTATCAAAATTTCAATAATGGAGATCATTCAAGAAACTCTACGCCGTGGGGATTTTTCCTGATGGGTGAATTATTCCAAAACAACCATCACATGTATAAGGATAGTGCTAATTTTGCGAAGAAGTGGTTTGAGTTCGATCTTACCTTTATTATAATGAGAATGTTGCATTCAGTTCACATTATAAAGCTCAAACCAACCGCTTTACAACAATCCTAATTTTTCCGGACCTGGTTTATGATGGCTGCTATTTGATTTATCCCGATAGCTTATATTCGCTGCATGAGCAACTTTGATGATCCTCCAATAAATAAGCCTAAAGTATTGGTGACAGGCGGATCTGGGATGCTTGGCGCTCACCTAATCATAAAACTTTTGCAAGATGGCTATAAGGTGAAAGCGCTTTATAGAAAATCTGTTCCTGATTTTCCAACATCCACACAAGTTGAATGGGTTAGAGGTGATATACTCGATGTTTTATTGCTGGAAGCCGCAATGCAAGACATACAACATGTCTATCATTGCGCAGCTATTGTTTCTTTTAATGATAGCAGGAAGAATGAAATGTACAAAACAAACATTGAGGGAACAGCCAATGTAGTGAATGCTGCTTTACTATCCGGCGTTCAAAAACTTTGTCATGTAAGTTCTGTAGCAGTATTTGGAAAACCAAATACCTCCATTCCAATTGATGAAGGAGAAGACTTCAATGAAGTAAAAACCAATAGCAACTATGGAAAAAGCAAATCCATGGCAGAGATGGAAGTCTGGCGAGGGGTAGGAGAGGGATTAAAAGCTGTCATTGTAAATCCTTCAATCATTTTAGGAGCGGGCAATTGGAATGAGAGCTCCTCCAAAATATTTAAAACGGCTTATGAAGAGTTCGCATGGTTTACTGAAGGCATCACCGGGTTTGTAGATGTAGAAGATGTAACTAGGGCGATGCTACTATTAATGAATAGTGAAATCTCTGGTCAAAGATTTATTTTGAGCGCCGAAAACCTGACTTATAAAAACGTATTTTCTACAATTGCAAATACGTTCAACAAAAAGCCTCCCTATAAAAAAGTTACACCATTCATTGCTGGAGTTGTAAGAAGGTTAGAAGGCCTTAAATCTATATTTGGAAACAAGGATCCGTTGCTTACTAAAGAAACAGCTGAAGCTGCTTTGATAGAGGTTAGGTATAATAATGAAAAGCTTAAAAGCTACCTTCCCGGATTTGATTACTCCCCTATCAATGCTACCATTAAAAGAGTTTGTGCAGAATTTAAAGCAAAGTACAAACTGCAATAACCTTAATTTTTCCAAAAAGGGTCGTACTATTATTTCTGGTCCATTACTTTCTTCCACAATTCAGGAATACGTTTTACCCAAATCAATTCTTTCTTTTTGACAATGGCTTCCTCAGCAGGTGAGCCGAAATAAATTTTCCCATCCTCTATATCCTTTCCTACTCCACTCTGGGCTAATACAGTTACATTATTTCCAATCGTCAATGTTTTACTTACTCCAACTTGTCCCCACAATACAACCCCATCTTTTAAAGTAGTACCGCCCGCTATGGCAACTTGTGCAGCAAACAAACAATTCTTACCAATCACCACATCATGTCCAATGTGGATCTGGTTATCCATCTTGGTTCCAGCACCAATGATTGTATCTGAAGTAACACCCCGGTCAATGGTACACGATGCTCCGATCTCTACATCGTTTGCAATAATCACCCTGCCGCAGCTTTGCATTTTTTTATACCAAACCTCCCTGTTCTTTTTTGTGTTAAAATAAAAAGCATCGCTTCCAATCACGGTTCCGGAATGGATTACAACATTGTTTCCAATCTCACAATGGTCTAATATTGTAACGTTGGGATAAATGATACAATCAATTCCTATAGATACGTGATGCCCCACAAAAACATTTGGGCTAATTACAGTTCCTTTGCCCACAGTTGCCGAATCGCTTATTGACTTTTCTGCAGCAACAAAAGGCCTAAAGAGATTAACAATAGTTAGATAAGCTTCAAAAGGATCTGCTACAACAAGCAATGATTTACCATCAGGTATAACTACTTCCTTTGTGTTGATAATAATAAACGTCGCAGCACTATTCAGGCACTTGATATAATATTTTGGATGATCAACAAAACAAAGATCACCTTTCTCAACCCTGTGAATTTCATTGATGCCTAGCACCTCAGCTGTTGAGCTTCCAATTACTTCAGCATTTATGAGATTAGCAATCCATTCTACAGAAACAGGTGCAGGAAATTTCATAGTTCAAATTTTGTCAAAGGTAATAAGCATCCTTTCAAAACTTCTTTAAGATTTTCAGGTAATTTCTAATGCATGTTTTCAAGCGTAATGGAAACAAAAAAACTAAAAACCAATTTTAGATTTATTCAACAATTTCCATTTCAATCATCAAAAAAGGATTTTCTTCAAAATTATTTTTGAATTATTAAATTATTTTTTCCTTGTTAAAATAAAATGTGCTTTCAATGTTTGCCGTTAATTCTATACTGAAAAATGTCAAACACAATCATGCAAATAATCTTCTGAAAGTATTGATATTACTATGTTTCAGAATTAATTAAAGCTTCAATAATTTAGTTAAAGTGCAATAACTGATAAGTTGCTTTGATTAGAAAATGTTGATTACCTTAATCCTTATTCACAAATAATTTTGAAATGTGAATAAAATTGTTGAAGATTTTTTTTGTGTTAGAAAAAAGTATTTTTAATATTGTGTAGCGAAATTTATTTCCTGGTACTTACTAACCCATCCATATATTAAAGCCTGGTTTTTTTACCGGGCTTTTTTTTGTCTATGCACCAGTACTTTATTATCTATAAACCATTCAGAGTCTTATCCCAATTTTCTTCAGTCGAAGGCAAAGAAACTTTGGCAAATTACTTTGATGTTCCAAAAGATGTTTATCCCGTTGGCCGGTTAGATTATGACAGTGAAGGCTTATTGATTCTCACCAACGATTCGCAACTTAATCATCGGCTACTGCATCCCATGCATCGGCATGAAAGAGAATATTATGTACAGGTAGAAGGTAGCATTTCCAAAGAGGCAATACAACAACTGCAATCAGGAGTAACCATATCTATTGACGGGAAATCATACCGCACCCAACATTGCAAAGCAAGTATTTTTTCCAGCCCTCCCATTTTGCCACCACGAAATCCACCTATCCGGTACAGAAAGGAAATACTAACAGATTGGATGACACTAACGCTGCACGAAGGCAAGAACAGGCAAGTAAGAAAGATGACCGCTCAAGTAGGTTTCCCAACATTGAGGTTGATAAGATACCGGATAGAAAAAATAATGCTTGACCAAATGTTGCCCGGTGATATGAGGGAAATGAACAATCAGGAAATCTACAAATCGCTCTTTCATTAATCAACAATTCCTTTCTATATCTTTATCGGGTGAACAGGCAATTAAAAGATTTTTTCGATAGCAAAGTTGAGCAGTACAACCAACCTTTGTTTATTAAAGATGACCCTATATGTATTCCGCATTCCTTTACTAAAAAACAGGATATTGAAATAGCTGCTTTGTTTGCATCCATTTTTGCATGGGGCAATAGAACCACTATCATAAATAAATGCAAGGAACTGATGAGCAGAATGGATAATGCCCCTCACGATTTTATTAAACATCATCAGGATCAGGATTTAAAACATTTGCTCAACTTCAAGCATCGGACTTTTAATGATACAGACCTGTTGTACTTTGTTCAGTTCCTACAACATCATTATTCAAAACATAATTCCTTGGAAACAGCATTTAGCAAAGGCATGACTAAGACAGATGCTACTATTGAAAATGGACTTAACTATTTTTTCAACTACTTTTTTTCTTTGGAAGATGCACCTTCAAGGACCCGAAAACACATAGCCTCGCCGGCAAAAAAAAGCACCTGCAAGCGATTGAATATGTTTTTAAGATGGATGGTAAGAAGCGATAACAAAGGAGTAGATTTTGGTATCTGGAAAAAAATATCACCTGCTCAGTTGATCTGCCCTATAGATGTGCATGTAGCCCGGGTAGCCTATCGCTTTAACTTGCTTAAAAGAAATCATATAGATTGGCAGGCTGCATTAGAACTTACGGATTACTTACGTACATTAGATCCCTCAGATCCTGCGAAGTATGACTTTGCCTTGTTTGGTTTAGGAGTGGTAGAAAAATTTTAATAACATGATAAAAATAAAGAACTGGTACAATAGCCTGTCAAATAAAAAGCGGCTGCTTGTTCATTTCATTATTCAATTATTGTATTGGTATTTTGCTTTGGGTATTCTCAAACATTTTATCTGGCCCGATGATGAACCAACATCTTTGCCCAAACAAATTTTTCATGCCGTTTGGATGGCTACATGGATGACGATTATTTTTCAATGGAGAACTGTTAAAGTATTATTTAAAAGGACGAATGCAAAAAAGTAATTCCATACAAGAGCTGGTAAATGAATTGCAACAGTATGATCTGCCAGTTGCTTATGCCCATCCATTAAATGAAGAAGAGCTGCATGCCGCATTGGCGGCTTATATTAATACGCTTATCACCACTGACTTCTCACGCCTGATAGCCTTGTTGTACCGCCTGGATATTTCCGAAAAGAAGTTAAAGGACCTGCTAATTGTTCAAAACAATACCAATGCAGGATCTATAATTGCTGAGATGATAATAGATCGTCAATTACAGAAAATAGATTCCAGAAGAAAATATAAGAAAGACCAAGGTGATATTCCTGAAGATGAAAAGTGGTAATATAATATGAAGCTTTTTTGCAAATCAAAAGGATAATACAAATTACATCTGAACATTTATCCAAAATGAATTTCGAAACCCTCGGCAAAAAAAACTTTCCCAATTTTGGAAAATTCCCAGCCTGAATTATAATAAACCTTTTCCGAAAGGAGTTATTATAGATATGACAATCGCTGAAATAGCACAAGCACACGACGGAAGTATAGGAATGCTCCATTCTTTTATAGATGCTTTGGCAAATACAGGTGTAGATGCGGTAAAATTTCAAACTCATATAGCAGAGGCAGAAAGTAGTGAACATGAGCAATTCAGGATTCCATTTAGCTATGTAGATAAAACGCGATTCGACTATTGGAAAAGGATGGAACTAACTGTAGAACAATGGAAAGCGGTAAAGCAACACTGCGATAAAGTTGGGCTTTTGTTTATTTCATCGCCATTTTCTTGCAAAGCGGTAGATGTATTGGAAGAAGCAGGCGTAGCCATGTATAAAGTAGGTTCAGGAGAAGTCAGCAATTTGCTTTTATTAAACAAAATAGCCTTGACAGGGAAACCTGTTATCATTTCCAGCGGCATGAGCAACTTAGCCGAACTAGACAAAGCGATCAATATTTTTAAGGAGAAAAACATAAAAGTGTCTGTACTGCAATGCACTACAGCATACCCTACTGTACCAAAACAATGGGGATTACATATAATAAACGAACTGAAGAAACGTTATAACATACAAACAGGCCTCTCTGACCATAGTGGAGACATCGTTGCCTGCCTGGCTGCAACAGCATTGGGCGCCGACATTGTAGAGTTTCACGTGGTGTTTGACAAAAGGATGTTTGGTCCGGATGCCAAAGCTTCTTTAAAGATGGAAGAAGTAGAACAAATGGTTGCAGGCATCAGGAAAATAAAAGAGTCTTTGACAACAGAAGTGAACAAAGAAGACCAGGCAAAAGAAGCCGGAGCCCTCAAACAAATGTTTGGAAAATCTTTATGCATCAACAAGGATTTAAAGGAAGGTCACTTAATCACTTTTGAAGATCTAGAAGCAAAAAAACCAGCAGGATATGGCATAGCGCCATCGGAATATAACAGCATCATTGGAAAAAGACTTAGCAGGTCAATGAGCCAATGGGAGTTTCTAAATAACCCAGATATTGAAAACGATGAACAAGAGAAAAGTTTGCGTAGTCATCACAGCCCGTCCGAGTTACAGTCGAATTAAGACTGCTCTACAGGCTATTAAGGATCATCCTTTACTGGAGCTCCAGATTGTACTGGCAGGCCCGGCACTATTAAAAAAGTACGGCAGCATAGACGATATACTACACGACGATGGATTTGATGTGAGCGATCGTGTATACACAGTACTTGATGGAGAAAATCTAACTTCTATGGCTAAAACTGTAGGAATAGGTTTGGTAGAACTTTCAAATGTTTTCTACAAACTCCAGCCAGATATGGCTGTAGTGATAGCAGACAGATTTGAAACGATTTCAGTATCCATTGCAGCAGCTTATCAAAACATTCCATTGGTACACATACAAGGCGGTGAAATAACAGGCAGCATAGATGAAAAGGTAAGACATGCCAATACGAAATTTGCGGACATTCATCTTGTGTGCAATGAAAGAGCAAAACAAACAGTAATCAAATTAGGAGAAGATCCGGCTTACGTTTTCAATACAGGCTGCCCTTCTATTGATTTGGCCGGAGAAGTATATTCTAACCCCACACTTGATTTTGATCCTTATAAAAAGTATGGCGGATCGGGCAAAAAGCCTGACTACCATAACGGATACATAGTAGTTATGCAACACCCTGTAACAACAGAATTTGGTGAAGCAAAGTTTCAGATAGAAGAAACACTGGAAGCAGTAAAAGATTTAAAGATACCTACGTTCTGGTTTGCACCTAATGCCGATGCAGGATCTGATGCAGTATCACAAAGCATTAAACATTATCGCAGCCAATACAACATGGACCATGTACACTTTTTTGAAAACATGGGACCAACAGATTTTTTAAAGTTGGTGTACAATGCAAAATGCCTGGTAGGTAACAGTAGCATGGGTATAAGGGAATGCTCACTAATGGGAGTGCCTGTTGTAAACATTGGTAGTCGCCAAAGCGGAAGAGACAGAGGATGCAATGTTCTTGACATTGATTATGACAAAGAAGAAATAAAATCAGCTATTCAATTCTGGCAGAATAATAAAAGACCAAATCAATCGTTTATCTATGGAGATGGTGACGCCGGAAAAAGAATGGCAGAAATTTTAGCAGAAATTCCACTTCGTTATTCAAAAACCTTACAATTCCAGGATGAAAAACCTATGCATCATACCAGCCCGCTCAGGGTCGAAAGGGGTACCGGGAAAGAATATCAAGCAGCTTAGCAAAAAGCTATTGATAGAGTACACTTACGAAGCAGCTATGGAGTCCATGTTGCTGGATAAGACTATCCTTACAACCGACTGCGCCTCAATAGCACAGTCTGCAAGAGGATGGAATGTACAGGTTCCGTTTATACGCCCAGCACACCTGGCAAACGATACAACGCCTACAGTAGAAGTTATCAAACATGCGATCGATTATTATGATAACATGGGAGAGCATTTTGACAATATCATTTTGCTTCAAGCCACTTGTCCATTCCGAAGCAAAGGATTTATAGACCGCTGCATTGAATCATTTGTTGGCTCTAATGCAGATTGCCTGGTATCGGTAAAAAAAGTTCCTCACGAATACAATCCACATTGGGTATTTGAAGCTGATAGCAACGGGATGCTGAAGATTGCTACCGGTGAAGAAAAAATAATCCCATCGCGTCAGTTGTTGCCGCCTGCATTTGCAAGAGATGGCAGCGTATATGTTTTCAAAGCAGACAACATCAGAAACAAGCATTCTATCTATGGCGAGAGCATTGGTTACCTGGAGTCGGATAGTCTGTGGCACATCAACATAGATACCAAAGAAGACTGGCAACGTGCAGAAGCCATTGCTACTATGCTTCATGCTGCGTAGATTTGCAGTCTGTGATAACATTACCCAAAGAAATAGCGAACAGCCATGTGCTGAATCCCCAACATTTACAAAAGCTTTCAGCGGTAGATGATCTACCCACTATAGATCCCATCTTCGAAGATGATACATTAAAAATCATCTTTCAATACTATTCCCTTTCACCGGCTACCATGGAAGAAGAGATCCACAGACATGCTGCACAATTATTAGACAAAAATGAAGTAGGTGCCGCGTGGCAGGTTTTACTGAGCATCTAACTTTTACTTTTTTTCTCAACAGATTGACTTTAGCATCGAATAAACAATTTCCTACTTTTGCAAAATGCAATATGCCAATACCTGGTATGGGCTACTATTAATAATCGCCCTTCGCTATTTCCTACTTGCAGGAGTGGCATATTTAGTTTGGTACAAATGGCTAAAGCATCAATTATTTTATAAAAAAATACAGCAACGTTTTCCTTCAGATAAAGATATTAAACGAGAGATTGGCTATTCGACAGTTACTATCCTCATTTTCACTTTGGTACCGGCATTAATACTGCAAACCCCCATCCGCCAATACACCTTGTTTTACAAGAATCTGCATACACATCCCATGTGGTGGTTTTGGCTGGCATTTCCGATTATGTTTTTTGTGCATGATACGTACTTCTATTGGATGCACCGGCTGATGCACCACCCAACATTGTTCAAGCAGCTGCACGTAGTTCATCATTTGTCCACCAACCCTACCCCTTGGGCAGCCTTTGCATTTCAACCTTCAGAGGCATTTATAGAAGCGGGAATATTTATTGTATTGGTGATGGTTATGCCATTACATCTTATTCACCTTTTTGTTTTCTTTCTTTTCATGATGCTGTACAATGTATATGGTCATTTGGGGTGGGAATTGTATCCGAAGAATTTTAGTAGAAACATGGTTGGTCGTTGGATCAATACCTCATTTAATCATAACCAACATCACCAATATTTTAAAGGAAACTATGGTTTGTACTTTCTTTTCTGGGACCGATGGATGGGTACCATCCGTGAAGATTATGAAGACAAGTATAAAGAAAATGCTACAAAGAAAAAAGTAGTCTGACAAACATCATTACATCCACTTTTCATTTTTACTTTCTACCAAATACAATGACCTATCTACAAGTAATTTGGCTACTTGTAAAGGAATATAAGGTAATTCCACTTCACCCCCCGCCGTTAAAAAATGTAAGGTAGCTACCTTTCTGCTCTTCTGAAATAGGTTTTGAGTTAGGTGTATCTGCTGTATTTTACTCCATTTTAGCAAAGTAAATTTCCTACCCCATGCGCCACTATACATCTGAAGACCTTCATCATTGGTTTGCCAACGAAAGTACCGGTAAACATACATACGATGTACAACGATGTAAGCCATAACAATCACCCACACGATGGCCAAAGATTTTATCCAGAAAAATGCAGCTATACCTGGAATTAAGCCTAAGATAATGCCTGCATAAATCAGACCGCGTATCCAATAAGACCGGTCGATTCGGTGACCACTTTCTGGTTTAAATATTGCTGTTTGCTGATATTTTGCTGCTAAATTTTCTATTTGCCCAACACTCACAATAGGTATGTGTATCTTTTGCTTTTTCTTGAGCTCAGAATATCCGGTAGACATAAAATGCATGATCCAGATATTGAATTTGCGCCGGACAAAATTGCTGCTCCATTGCATAATTTGCACTTTAGGAAAAGGAAGAAATATCTGTTGGTGATTGGTCAATCCATATGCCATTTTCCAACCATTGCTTTCGGTCGTAATAGTAAAATCAAAGAAGCGAAGAACTATTCTAATAAAGGAGTACACAACCGAAACGATAGCCACTAAAAAAATTAATCCGGCAGCCAATGCTACGCTGCTTTTGAGTAGAGCAGCATGTTCATCTATCCACTTCGACTCGTCCAATTTAAATACTCTTTGCAGGTCACCCCAAACATTAAAAGACAATGCTAAGAGAATAAAAAATGCTTCTATGTGATTGGCAGTAAGACTAAGAACCAACAACTCTTTAAACGAAAGCTTAGATTGATTGATAACTGCTTCAAAGGCTTGGTTATCGTGCAGATTGGTCGCTTCGTTTGCTTTTGTTTGATTGCTGTTTTGCAATAAAAATTGTTTAAGCTCGTTTGCTTTTTTCAAGGAAAGGGCATCAATACTTACCTCCACTTTATCTGAACCTGCACTATCAAGCGACACCTTAGCCACGTTTAATATGCGGTGAAGTATGTGTTGTTCTAAATGTACAGCCGTAATGTTTTGAAGCGGAATGGAAGTGATTTTTTTATTTAACCAACCACTTTTTACTATAAAACTTCCTTCGGATATATAAAAACGATGGAAGAAATATTTAATTACGGTAGCAATGAGGGTGATGGCTGAAAATGCGAGTAAAATATAAATGTATTTATCACCCTTGTTAGAATGTTCTCCGGATTTGCCTGTAGAGCGAAACAAAAAAACCAATAAGGCAGGCCAAAATATTTTAGCAAACAAACTGACTGTTTTTACCAGAATGATAAACAGGGCAGCAGGCGATTGCCGTTGTGGAGAAGAAAATAAAGGTTCAGGCATTGGGCTGTTGGTCATACAATTGATTGGTTATCCATTCTTTTATCTGGTGTGCTTTTTCTTCTTTCAATCCTTTGATGCTAAAGTCTGCATTTTCGCTTCCTGCTGTATATAAGGAAACCGACCCCAAACCAAAACGGCGTTCAATAGGTCCGGACTGAACACTTACATGTTGCACCCGGTTGAGTGGCAAAATTCTTGTTCGTTGTACCAGCCACCCGCTTCGGTACAGCACATCTTTTTCACGCAATGCATATCCTTTTTTTCTAAAACTAATCAGATTGCCTATGTACAAAACCATCATCACCAACATCAAACACCCAAAAGAAATGTACAATGCCGGGCTGTCGCTAGCATTGTCTACAAAAACGTACAAAATAGCTGCAGCAATAATAATGCATAAAGTACCCAGACCAACCGCTATTCTTTGGGTAGTAAGGTAGGCTGCCTCCAGCGGCTCCAATTGAACTTCTGTAATAGAAGGAAGGCTTTCAGTTTCAATCTGATGATTGGTAAATTCCATGCAATAAAAATAAGTACGTTTTGGCATCTTTTTTCAGTTTTCTCTTTCACGCTTCTCAGAATAGCAGTTTTATCGCTGCAATACTTAATTTCGCACTCTTTAACAATCATTATGAGCCAACACTTAAGTGAACAGGAAATCATTCGTCGCGAAAAACTAACCACTTTGCAGGAAATGGGGATAGACCCTTATCCAGCTGCTTTGTATCCGGTAAATATCACTTCGGCTGCCATCAAACAGCATTACAAGGGAGAGGAAAACAAAGCTGACTTTGCTGACGTATGCGTTGCCGGCAGATTGATGAGCATGAGAGATATGGGCAAAGCCTGTTTTGCAGTATTGCAGGATAGTGAAGGCAAAATACAGGTCTATGTAAAAAGAGATGAGATTTGTCCGGGAGAAGACAAATCGCTGTACGACCAACTTTGGAAAAAACTATTGGATATTGGCGATATCATTGGCGTAAAGGGATATGTGTTTACCACCAAAACAGGCGAGACTTCTATACATGTAAGTGAGTTTGTTTTGTTGACCAAATCGCTGAAACCACTGCCGATCGTAAAAGAGGCAGATGGACAAACCTATGATGCAGTTACCGATCCCGAGTTCAGATACAGGCAACGTTATGCTGACCTGATTGTTAATCCACATGTAAAAGAAGTGTTTGTTAAGCGTACCAAACTGATGAACGCTATCAGAGCATTTCTGAACGAACGTGGTGCTTTGGAAGTGGATACACCTGTACTGCAAAACATTCCCGGTGGCGCAGCTGCCAAGCCATTTATTACACATCACAATGCGTTGGATGTTCCGTTTTATTTAAGAATAGCGAATGAGCTGTATTTAAAAAGATTGATTGTTGGCGGTTTCGATTGGGTATATGAATTCAGCCGCAACTTTAGAAACGAAGGCATGGACAGAACCCACAATCCTGAGTTTACAGTGCTGGAGTTTTATACTGCTTATAAAGACTACGAATGGATGATGAACATAACGGAACAACTGCTGGAGAAAGTAGCAATAGCTGTAAACGGAACTACCAAAGCAATGGTTGGCGATAACGAAATTGATTTCAAAGCGCCGTACAAGCGGATCACTATTTACGATGCTATAAAAGAACATACCGGTGTAGATGTAAGTGAAATGAATGAAGACCAACTGAGGGAAGTTTGCATACTACAGCACATACATGTAGAGAAGAGTATGGGCAAAGGCAAGCTGATAGATGAATTGTTTAGCGAAAAATGCGAAGGCAGTTTTGTACAGCCAACTTTTATCATTGACTACCCGGTAGAAATGAGTCCGCTGACAAAAAAGCACCGCAGCAAACCCGGGCTTGTAGAGCGTTTTGAACTGATGGTGAATGGCAAAGAAATAGCCAATGCCTATACCGAATTGAACGACCCCATAGACCAACGCGAACGATTTGAAGAACAAATAAAACTGATGGAGCGGGGAGATGAAGAAGCCATGTTTATTGATTATGATTTTTTACGTGCATTGGAGTATGGGATGCCCCCAACATCGGGTATAGGTTTTGGCATAGACCGGCTTTGTATGATGATGACCAATCAACCTTCTATACAAGATGTATTATTGTTTCCGCAAATGAGGCCTGAGAAAATGGAGGAGGCTATTGAGGGGTGATGATTGAATAGAAAATGTTGACGAGTTTTTTTTGTCAGTATTCTACTGTTCGCCCGATGAGTTTTCTACCCAAGTCGGGGTCTTTGGCAAACGTACAATGCTTGGAAAGAAAGCTCCTGCTGAAAGAGAAACAATGAAAGGTAAAATTGAATCGGAACTGGTTAAAATTATACCGGTCGCAACTTGTCCCGACCTTTTTTCGGGAGACATGGGTTTCATAATAAATTGAAGTGACACTTCGGAACACTTCAACTAGCAGGTTTATAATGCTCTTACTTCTTGTCCAATTTTTCTAAGAATTGGATAAACTGTCAATAGTTGCGATTTTGTTACTGATGGTGCTTGGTATGTCGTAGTTGCCCCAATAAATGTGTGTGCTGCATCATCTCTAAGAGTCTTTAGAGTAGTTAAAGTTGCCTCCAAAATTGCAATTTCACCTGTTGCAGTTAAAGTTAATTCAATGGCTTCCATATTGTGTAAGCCAACAGTATTACCTAACATCTTTCTAAAATTTTTTTTATATTCAAAGCCATAAGTGCCCTTTTTTATATTTGAAAAAATGTCTTTGAATGGAATACTCGTCAAATATCTATTTGCAAAATTGTCAGCTATATTATCCATTGAATGTTCTATCCATCCACAGAGTTCAATTATAGCAAGTTTTGAATAGAATGTTGCTTCGGTTGTAGGTGCTGCATTATACAACTTATCAAGTTGTTGAATTGTAGTAAGTATATGTTTTTTAATAACCATTAATTACCGGAAAAAATTTCAATCGCTTTGTTTATGCGTCCTGTAACTTTTGCTCTTTGTGCAAGCCCTTCCTTTAAACTTTCGACAGAAAAAAAAGCGTCTTGTCTTAATTTTTCTAATAAACCTTGAGCTTCAGGGACAGTAATGGAATCGATATAGGCTGCATTTTTATTTACTCCAATGAGAACAGCTTCAATAACAGATTTACTTACATTCTCAGCACTTTGGTTGTTATAAACCTTTGTATAAGTCAAGTCTATGGTTTTTTGAAATGACTTACGCTTTTCTTCGATTTCTTTATCAGTAATTTTTACTGCCTTATGATTTTTTTCCTTTTCGAACATATAATCGTTAAGAAATTTCGCAAGCCTTCCATTATATTTTTCGAGCCCTTCACAAAAAGCAAAGTATCTTAAATTCAACTCTTCAAAGGCAAAACGGTAAGTTTTGTTATCACTAATATTGAACAAACTTTTATAATTCGGATATTTAACTGTGCTTTTAAGAAGTGAATTAAGTTTCCCGTTGTAAATACAATTCCTAATTTCTTGGTTATTAAGTTTAGTACCTCCGGAATTTAATCTATGGAATATTGTAAACAAATAATCCATGTGTGTCTTTTTCTCATAATCACACCTTAAAACTGTAATTGGAATAGTGAGGTTTTCTACTCTATCATATAGAGTTTTATTTTTTGATTTTATTGCAGCAACAGTTTTACCGGAAATTTTAGGGTCAATGTCATCTAATTCTGAAAGCTGGTATTCATCATTAGTTAGAAAGCTAATGATTGTTGAAATCCGCTGTAGACCGTCTATAACTAAACGTTCATTTGTATTAAAGTCTAAGCTTATGCACATGCTTGGAATTGGTAATTGCTTAATGAGCGAATCAATTAATCTTGATTGGTCAGGTTTTTTCCAAACAACATCTCTCTGAAAATCTGGCTTTATTGTCAATTGTCGGTTACGCCACATCCTAACAATGTCAGCACATGACCTTAATTCATTGTAAGCAACTATGTCGTTAGGAGGCAACTCTGCATGGTCGTCTTCTAGTGAGTTTTTTTCTTCTGCTATTCTTAGTTCCTCACTAAAAGGATAAACTATTTCTTTCTCTTCTGTCATAATGTTAGTTATTTAGAATGATGTCGCTCTAGCATGACTCACCACCCAAAAGTACCTGCAACCATTCACATTTCATCATTTTTTTTCAACATTTATTTTTAGCCAAATTATCAGCAACCATATCCTTTTCACTATCCATTTTCACTCCAATAACGTCAGTATTATTTTCAGCGTTATAAAAAAGCCCCCCTAACAAGTCCGCCGCTATTGGTATGCTTTACCGCCAGCCTATAATATGCGTAGGTTCTCAGGAGGAAAAATCATAAGCGGAGAAATTTCAAAAAACGGGGACATAAACATTTTGCATACTGCTTATTTGTCATGTTTAAATGATTGGATAATTTTTTGATGATTGAAAAAAAACAAATCAATGAGAAGATATTTTTACATCATTACCAAACAAGTCTTTGAAGCTGCAATGGTTATCATTGAAACTTTTGACAATAATTTATATTCTGTAACATTTTTCAGTAAGGAACGGTTATTATTAGTAACTGAAAGTGAAAATTTAATAAATCAGTTGGAGAACCAGATTGACATGAATTTTTGCAAAGAATTGCCCAATTACGATGTGCTGATTTGGGAATACATCCAAAAATTCAAGGCTCAACAAATTACCGTAGTTGGAAACATTAATTTGCTAATCCGACCACGAATAATGAAGCATAAATGGCAAGTTGGTAAAAATTGGACTTCTTATTTCAATATTACACCGGGCTATAGTTTGAAAGTATACTCACCACATAGCAATATAGATTTTGAAGTAGACGATCTTAATAATATGGGACCAAGGCGTGAAGCAGGTAATATTACAAATCATAAAAAAGTGGAACACTATTGTTTGAATATTGATATAGCTAACATGATTAGACCAGTGATAAAATTCAAGACAAATGCTGAACCATGTAAAATCACTATAGAAGAATGGGCATTTGGCGCACAAGATTAAGTTAGTTGTTTCTTAGTTTTCTCGTCCGGGCAAGTTATCCTTTTGTTGAGGTTTGCCAGCGAAGCCAATGGGAACCTTTCTTTGCAGACACCTATTATCACCCACAGGTGATACTCATACGCCATACTCAAAGCTATAAGATGTAAAACCTTCGAGGACAAAAGAACAGTGAGACTGGCGAAAAGCACTTTACTGCATGAAAGTCTGACTATATGTTTCTCTTTCTATTTTTTGAATTGTCAACGTTTAATGTCCTCTTTTTACAAATGTTATATTAGTTTTAGCCACTACCAGCTATTCTTTTTTTGAACGGCACCTAAAATCATCATATTAATAGAAAAGGATAAAATGATTAAGGAGTAAAGGCTGTATGTCACCGTTTTTTCCACGGAGGCATCTTTTGAATAATTTGGTTTAAAAGAATAAATATCTTCACTTTCTCCCTCTGAATCAATTTCTTCTTGCGTAACCACATCTCCTTTTACGAACATTGAAGTGATGTAAGCTTCTGGTCTTCCATATCCCCCGAGGGTACTGTACCCGCACATAACAATAGCTATAATAGTAGGTATAAAATAATAGAAACTAGCCCTAAAGTTCATTTGTCTTTTTCTCATTAATAGCATTACCGAGATTATAGGAGAAATGATTAGGAAGCTAACCATAAGGATTGGGTATTTTATTAGTAGAAATAGAATCCAAAACCCAGCGACGATTAATATGCCTATACCAACAAGAAACAAAGGGATGTCAAGAATTTCAATAATTTTCTCAATACTTTTATTCATAAATGTTGTTTTTGCCACCGCGTTTAGTGTTCTTAACTAACGAATATAGTGCGTAAGCATAAACAGGGTATTCCGCTGCTGTTAGTATTCTTTACTAATAGCCGGTTAAAGAGAAAAGCTAGAAACACATTGACGTAAATTAGTTACCCTATTGTTTATTGCAATATTTTTTTATTAATTCTATAGATCTACTTTCTCCCAATTCTTCCGCTTTTCTCAAATCACTACACCCACTACTCTTCTGACCTAAAAATAATTTAGTTTTACCTCTCATAAAAAATGCCTCAGAATAACTTGGCAACATTTCTATTGCCTTATTGTAATCATCTATTGCACCTTTAAAATCATTGAAAGTTGCTTTTGTTTTGCCTCTACAATAAAATGCTTTAGGATCATTAATTCCCAACTCAATAGATTTATCAAAATCGAACATTGCCTCTTTATTTTTCTTTAATACACCTAGCAAAACACCCCTCATTAAATATGCATAAGAATTGTTTGAATTTAATTCAATTGCTTTACTAAAATCCTCAATTGATCCCTTTTTATCTTCTAACATTATTTTTACTAATGCTCTATTAAAATACGCTTCACTCATCGGTTGCAATTCAATTGATTTATTAAAATCGATAATAGCACTAGTAAATTCTTTAAGCTCCTTTTTAGATATTCCTCTATTAAGATATGCTTCAGTGTAGTTTGGATTTATCTCTATTGCCCTACTTAAGTCTTCAATAGCACCCTTAAATTCATTAGATTTTAGTTTTCCCGTTCCTTTGTTGTAATATGCAACAGCATTATTGGGATTTATTTTAATAGCTTCATTGAAATCCTCTATAGAACCTTTAATGTCCCTTAGTATATTTTTTACTTTTCCCCTACTTACATAGGCATCAGCATAATTTCGATTTATTTCTATAGCTTTATTGAAATCAAAAATCGCATTTTCGTAGTCTTTATAATTCAATTTTACCACACCTCTACTATGATAAGCTTCAAAATAATTTGGATTTATTTCAATGGCTTTATTCAAATTTAATAAAGCACCTCCATAGTCCTCCAATTTAAGCTTTATCATTCCGATACTATAAAATGCAGATTCAAATTTGGGATTTGTTTCAATGGCTTTAAGATAATCTTCAATTGCTCCCTTGTAATTTAATAAGTTTTGTTTTAGAAATCCTCTATTGTGGTATGCAACAGTAAACTTATTGTTGATTAAAATTGCATTAGTATAATCGCTCATTGCGCCTACACTGTCTCCAAGTTTTTCTTTAATTAATCCTCTATTGACGTAGGCTTCTTTTAACTTGGGGTTTAGTTCAATCGCATTATTGAAATCAACTAGACTTCCTTTATAATCTAGTTGTTCTAACTTTTTATTCCCATTGTTGAAATATTCCACAGCGGTTTGATTATATCCTTGTAGAGACAAAAAAAAATAATATGATTATTGAAATTAACTTCATGATTGTGTTGAATATTTATTACGCCTATGTTATTATTCTTTACCAGCAGCCTACGATGTGGACTAGTTTATTAGAGCAATTACTGAACAATCTCAAAAGAAGGATTTTCTATTGCCTTTGTACGTCCAACCGTTACGAGCTTACCTCTTACTTTAACAGACTTTCCTTGTTTGTGGGCTTCACAGGCTTTATCATAGTCTTCGCTCTTCAAAATAACTCTTGCTTTAGATACCCTTTCTTCGTCACCAATGATGTAATTTAATATTATTTCCCCTTCGGTTCTAGAGTGTATATCAGGGTCTGCCTTTGTTAATGATATTTTGCCAACAAAATCATCTTCAAAACCTTTGTCAACCGGCTTGATTTTACTTATTATGTTTTCCAGCACCGGTATATAATCATTACTAAATTTTATGGCTTTCGCAATTTGAGGTTGTTCTTTTGCAAATACTGACCAACTAGTCATGATTTCTATTTCTGTGGTTTCTTTAGTAGAGTTTAATTCAACTATACTTTCCAAAAAATTCCCACTTATTATATTTTCTCCTTCAAGGTCAACAATTCTGTTTTCTTCACCTCTGTCAATAGCAATTTTAATTTCTGCCAAAGAAGACATCAATCTTATGGTTACTTTTCGTGTAAGAGATTGCTTGAATTCATCAGCTTGATTAAAGATCGAAAGTTGATGTGCTTTGTCTTCTGGCGTTTGGTTTACAAAAGGGCAGATTACTGAGGCAATAAAACTTCCCTTCTCTGTTTGACCTAATCTGCATTCCTCAATGAATTGTTGAGCTCCTTTTAAACCCAACCTTTTATGATATTTTTCAGGTTGAACAATATCGCATGCTGTTGTAAATAGTGCCTTTTTAGCACTCTCCAAAAGATTAAATCCTTCCAAAAAAGAAATTGTTCCACCAACAGTATCCCGATTAATTACCCTAAATCTTACCGTATCTCCAGGAGGGATTGATAAATCAGTTAGCACTTGATGAACTTCTCTGTTTTCTGCTTGTGCAATGCTCTCGAGAACATCAACAATTCTGTAAGAATAGTCTGAAAAGTCTTTTGAGAGTGGCAAAAGAGTTTCAAAAAAGGTATTACCAGTTTGCTTTTGAAATAAGGCAATGCTATTTTTGGGGACTTCAATTCTTGCCCATCCTGTATTTCTAAGGTAAGCCTGAAGTTCAGTAAACTTCAACTCAGGCACAGCTTTGAGTATGTCGTTCACTGTCATAGATCTTCTAATTTGGACGCTTTAATCATTAAAGTCTTTAAAGCTGTTGGCGTTAATACATTTGCTGTTGGAACATACACTCTTTGATGTCCGCCGTTTGCACTGGCAGGTTGCCCTTTCAAATTCAAATAGTAGCAACATTTCTGCATAATTAGCTTATCTGGGTGATGCATGAGCCAATCTGTTTGTTGTTGAGGTAATGCTAAGAGTATGAGTAAACGAGGCAACATAGTTTCAGCCCGCAAGTCATCATAATTTTTTATTGAAAGGTCAAATGGTATTTCCCCTTTTTCGTTTGGCTGTGCGTTTATTGATGCCTTCAATTGCACTTCAATGCGTGGAGAATGGCATAAAGAAGATGAGTCAATTTTTCCTTTTCCAGAAATAACTGCATCAACACTATCACTATCAACGTGAGGTACATCTATTGCAAATGTTTCCATAGCAGCTACAGCTTGTACATATGCAAGACTTAATTCAGCTTCTATTTGATTTCTCGTTAGCATAACAACATTTCAAAGTTATTAGTTTTTCCTTCTTGCCCATGTTGGTGTTTACGCGGCTGTTGGTATTCTTTACCAATTACTTTCTATGTGCGCATATTTGCATGTGAGGGACAAATGTAAAGGCACAAGATCAAGCTTCCTATTGAACAAATACGTTTGTTCTAAGGTCGTATTCCCATAATTATTGTTTTTTTCCAATCGAAACAACAAGTTTTTTTATAATATTTAAGTCATCTTCTAATTCAAAAACTGCAAGAGTTGTAATTATTATCTTTTTATCAGTCATAACATTTAAATACATACTAGAACTTTCCTTTCCCTCAAAGGTTGTTGTTGCTATCGACCAAAATCCGGAAAATGCATTGTTCTCCAAAGGATTTTGGGGTCCATAATTAATCGAAATGCTTTCGTTGCTCTCACTAACTTCTATTATCTCTTTTAGGTGCTGTGCTGCATTGAACGAACTATCTGCATCTTTAAATTCGGACACGGTAAGTAACACCATACCTTTTTTTAAAAGAGGCATAAACGAATATTTTTTTATGTCAGTATAAGCACTCAGTGCCAATTTGGAAACGGTGTTTGTTGCATCTTCTTCATATGGCTTAACAGGAGATAAAATAGTTAGCTTATCATGAAAAATGGAATAATTCCTTTCAGTCGTCAAGGTATCATTATGTGGCTTTTCCATTTTCTCAACTTTAGAAGTTACAGTATTGCATGAGCCTAATAAAGTCCAATGAAGTAAGAAAAGAATAGTTTTATACATGGGTTAAGATATAAAATTTTTGTATCAAGAATTACAGAATAATACGGAAAGGTATATTATTGACTTCTAATTTCAAATATACTAAAATAATTCCCGCAATTACCAAAACAATTTTGCCCGTGTAGGTGTTGCAGCGCAGCCGTCGCAGGGTGTTATCACCTGCGACTGAAAGGCGGGTAAAGGGCGTTTGTTAACCGCATACTATAACCCAAATAATGAGTTAGACATCCAAAACCATCTATTGCTTGTTCGTAAAACTTTCGTCCGGCTGCTGTCTTCTTTCCAAGCCTTGTGTGCTTGCCAGATAGCCCGTCTTGGATAAAAGGTGAAGGGGTATAATATAGTTTAGACATTTTGCTATATGTTGTTCTGGAAACACAATGCGAATATAAATAATGCAGGTAAAGTACAACGGTAATAAATTAACTAACAATAGAAACTTTCAAAAACAATGCAGTGGCCCTTTCAGGAGACCCAATGAGGACAAGAAGAAGTTTTACAAGCGAGTTTGTGTTTGCAGGTGAAGAACCAACAAAGGCGTTGCCGAATAACTTTTTTGGCTAACACCCGACCAAAGGCAAAAACACCATCTAAACCTAGTTCCTGTTATTATTTTTCTATCTTTAACCCATAATACTTTTTAAAATGGACACAATCAAAATAAACGTAAACAAGCAAATGGATGGATACTCATTTAGTATTACACCATCCATCCGCGATTTTATTAAAAAACTTTTTCCTAATGCTCACCCCGCTAATAATATTTTCGTGGGGTATGACACAAAAAGCGACTTTGAAATTTATGCAGGTAAACTTGAAACCCATATTTATCCAGCCCTATTAGGTGTTGACAATGAAAACGATTTAAATCAATTTGGTGAAATTCAATTCATTGACACTCAAACAGGAAATATCTTACATAAATTAACACCTCGTGACGAAAAAGTTTAATCAGTACCTCGGCAAGGCTGGACACTTAAACGTCATGTCGGAATTTTTAATGCTCGGCTGGAATGTCGCCATTCCAGAGGTCGATATTGGAGATGATATTTTTGTTGTTCAAGACGATAATGGCACATTGAGAAGAGTTCAGGTTAAAACATCAACTTCTACTGAGAGAAAAGACAGTTTTAGTGGACAATTTAGTGTGTCAGTTAAAAATCTTCGCAACATTTCTAATATTTTGGTTCACTACATATTTTTAGTTAGACAAAACGATGAGTGGACAAAACCTGTAATAATCAGACAGGATTATTTGCTCGACCATTTTGAAAATAACAAAGTAGGTTCTGAGGCTAAAGGTAATATCACATTTTATCTATCTTATACAAAAGGGAAGGTTGAGTGTTCTGGACTAGACTTTACAAAGTATATCAAAGATTTTACTGACTTTCCTAAAATCGAACACTAAAAAAGTAATACAGGCAATAATAGTTTTCACATTGCCCAACCTTCGGTGGATGACTCACCTAAGCGAAAAACTCAACCTTTGGTAGTAGAACACATCAGGTGGAGTTTGATTTTTCTATACTTAATTGTGCAAAGTCCTTAACCGCCAAATAATGTTATGGTTATGAGCGTACCGGTTTTGCAATTTCAGCATTTGCAAAGAAAGGTTTTGATAATAGCGTGGAGTCAGGAGACCTACAAAAACAAATCTGTATACAATTTACCACCGGGGGTAATGGCAAATTGTTCAAGATCTGTTATACCTGCTGATGCCAACACCTCTTCATCAATAAAAGTGTTGCCCGTGCACTCATAACAAGGTCGGCGCAAAATATAAAATGCAGCGTCAGCTATAATGTCAGGTTTGCGACTCATCTTCATTAATGCATCGCCGCCGAGCAAATTCTGAACGGCTGCAGTAGCAATCGTGGTTCGTGGCCACAAGGTATTGGCTGCAATATTGAATGGTT
>JANPHE010000313.1:0-2655 GCA_031424295.1 Segetibacter sp.
TCAGCAGCTTTAATAAAAATATGTGCTCTATATTCCCAGCTGGAGTTTGCCCAATTTTCCCTCGCTGCCAAAGCTGAATCAATTGCCATTTGAACATGCTCCTCTGTTCCACGATGAAAATGCCCCAAAGTATGTTTGGTTTCATGCGGTGGACGCAATGGCTTTGTATCTCCGGTTCTTATTTCTTTACCTCCAATATACATTGGAACATCAATAACTTCTTTCTTCAATTCGGCTAAAACCATTTTTAAACGATCTCTTTCAGGACTACCGGGAGCATAATTCAGTACCGGCTCGTTTACCGGCATAGGGTAATTAAAATATCCAAGGCTCATATGACAATGTTTAAATGAAGGGCGAAATTAAACCAAACCAATTAGAAATGACAGGGTGTCTGATTATGTTGTCATTTTCTTTAAAAAAGTAGGATGAATCGCATATAATAAAATGTACTTTTAGCATGCCTCTTTGTTTTAATAAAAAAATTTTAAAAAATTGCAACCAAACCATTGAACAAATCATCTAATTGTATAGACATTTTGAAGTAAAACAACATTCCTTCCCGCAATTGGAAATTTCCTTCCTATTGCAGGAATATTTGCATGCTAAAAAGCAATTCGGCGCATTCCATTTATTTTTATTCATTGCTTTTTATTCCTTTTAGTAAATCAATAATCCGCTTGTAATTCAAGCAATTACAACATCTATTTGATCATCATTTTAAATGGTATTCTATTGACTTGATGCAACCGGCACGTTCATTGAAAAAGGTATCTTACCAATATCTTAAAAAACCTTTTTTTATGTTAAAGATCATCATATTTATCGTTTCTCTAATTTGCCTTCATTTTTGTTCTCCGGTTGCCAATAAGAAAAGTTCAAACAAAAATGAACCAAAGGTTACAATGTTCAGTTCTCTATTCTCGGCAGAATTATTTATGTCGAATAGTTAAGTAAATTATCAATCACTGACGAAAACATGCAATAGAAATCCTACATAGTCTAGGCTTATTAGGGTTTCGCTGATAATGGCTCCTACTTTTAAATTAAAAATTATTATTTCCGTTCCTCCGGATAAAATGGAACATTTTTCTCTTTAGTTGCGCTACTTCCAACAATCAAATCACAATCAAATACTCAAACCTGTTATATTTGGCGTAAACACATTGGATGAATACACTGCAGGTGCTACGTCATGGATTAATGCTGACCTTTGATGGATACCGACAGTTGGCGTTTATAAAGAAATTTCTATCTCCACTCATTAATAAACATTGCAGCAGATTAGGCTATCAATTTTCTGAAAAAGAAAAAAAGAAAGTCCACTTTTACTACCCCATGTACACGGTGTTAGCTTGTGCGCAAATGTACGTTTCCCTAAAAGGTAGAAAACTAACGAACAATGAAACCAAACGATTATCACTTGTAGGATCGATGGCAACTATTTGCGATGACCTGATAGATGAAGACAATTGGACAAGGGAACAAATATTCCATCTTTTATCTAACAATCTAAATGAAGATGATTTACCTATAAAAGCTCAATTACTTGTTTCATTAAACAAAGAACTTCAATTGTTTTGGCCACTGACTGATAAATACTTAAATCAATTAAAAATAGCGTTGGAATGGCAAGCACTTTCTGGGAGGCAATTAGATCCGGCAATTTCTTTGAAAGAAATCGTGCACATCTGTAGGGAAAAGAATGGCCATACATCACTTATGTTCGCCTCATTAATTGATGAAGAATGGACAGAACACGAACTAAAGTTCATCTACCAATCGGCCATTGTTGGTCAATTAACCAATGACAGTTTCGACATGTATTTCGATACGCACAATGGCATCAAAACTTATTTTAACACTGCGTCTTCCATAGCTCAGGTTCGGCAATTCTTTGTAGATGAATGTAAGAAACTGCATGGCTATGTATTTGAATGTAAAACTGCATTGGAATACAAAATGAAGACAATCAGACGGATGAGCATTTTACATGCTTTTACCCTTACAGCACTTGACCAATTTCAACAAACTGAAGCCAAATATGGATTACCGATTCAGTGGATTGCTATTCCCCGAAAAGAAATGGTTGTTGACATGGCATTGAATAGAAACCGATTTAAAACCGTGCATTATATGAAATGGCTGAGCAAAGTTATTCCTAAAAAGACTTAGGAAATAAAATTGGATTAAATGCAAATTAAAATATTCAATCATCAGCCTTCTATCTAATGCTGGCTAATACTTGTAGCACTCACTCTTCTGGCAAAAATATAAATACCCGGACACTTAATCGGGGACACTTCATCGGTGGCCACTTAATCGGGTGGACAGATAATCGGGGACCATTTAATCGGGTGACACTTCATCGGGCGTGTTATTATTGTACAATTAATCGTTTCAAAGGCGAATTTAAATGAACATTCGAGCCGTCGGCCTAAATTTACGACGAAATCCAATGCCATCATCCTACCCTCTGGACCTTCTTATTCGGAATCAATCAAGATCTGCAGCAACAGAAAGCACGTCTCGTGCGGGGGTTACAGGGATGGAACACAGAAGCAAGAAGAAATATCTTACTCAGAATGATAGAGTTAAGAGAGCAGTCAACGCATTTTTTTTAGAAATATGCTCAGCTGTCGTATAAAATTTTTT
>JANPHE010000314.1:0-4780 GCA_031424295.1 Segetibacter sp.
GAGATGATTTTTTAGTCTATTCTACAAAAGATAGTTATGCTTCCAAGCATGTCATCATTGCTACAGGATTTTACGATCTGCCATACATGCTAAATGTACCTGGTGAAGCGCTCACCAAAGTGAAACATTATTACGATGATCCTCATTTTTATGCCTTTCAAAATGTGTTGGTAGTAGGGGCAGCTAACTCTGCAGTAGATGCTGCATTGGAAACATGGAGAAAGGGTGCAAAAGTGACAATGGTGATCAGAGGAAATGAAACTAGCAGGAGAGTGAAGTATTGGGTAAAACCTGACATTGATAACCGCATTGCGGAAGGATCTATCAAAGCATATTTCAATGCTACCGTTGCTGCCATCAGAGAAAATGAAGTAGATATTAATACAACTAATGGTTTGGTTACCATTGCCAACGATTGGGTATTGGCTATGACGGGTTACCAGCCAAATCTTGCTTTTTTAAAGCAAGTGGGTATTACCTTGTCAGATGATGATGTTTTCTGTCCAACAGTTAATGAAGAAACGCACGAAACAAATGTTCCTGGTGTTTACCTTGCCGGTGTTATTTGTGGTGGAATGAATACCCATCGGTTGTTTATTGAAAATTCCAGAGAACATGCCAAAAAGATCATTGGTAATATTAAATTGAAAATCTAGCGTATTTCGGTTCCCATATTCCTGATGTGTAGAAATGATTTCCCCAGATAATTAATAATGTCTCGTGCAATTAAAGCCTCTTCTGATAAGTTTTTAGCAGCCAAATCACCGGCCAGCCCATGTACAAAAAGGCCTAACAATGCCGCATCTTTCGAAGTATAACCCTGAGCAAGTAGTCCTGTAATTACACCAGTTAGCACATCGCCACTGCCACCTGTAGCCATGCCGGGATTACCCGTTGTATTGAAATAAACTTTGCCGTCAGGGCAGGCGAGTACACTGTTATGTCCCTTCAGTAGGATGTAAACAAACAATTTCTTTGCTTGCTGCCTTGCTACTTGTATCTTTTTTATATGACTATTGCACTTCCCAAACAACCGTTCAAATTCCTTTGGGTGCGGAGTGAGAATACTCCCCGGTGGAATTTCTTTGTAGAGTTCCTGATTGGCCGATAAAATATTAAGCGCATCCGCATCTAACACTGCAGGTACATTGTAATGCATCAAGACTTCCTGTAACAATCTTGCACCTTCTTTTTCAATTCCAATTCCCGGACCAATGGCAATTGTATCATATTTGGATAAATCGATGAAGTCAATTTCTTCTTGACTAATTGTCATAGATTCCGGTACAGTAGTTTGCAAAATAAAAGACTGATCTGCAGGAACCATTGAAGATACCAGGCCAACACCCGCACGAAGGCATGCTTTTGTACATAAAACTGCTGCTCCCATTTTTCCTTTTTCTCCTGCAATGATTAAAGCATGACCAAAAGTTCCTTTGTGTGAAAATTTCTTTCGCGGCCTGTAAATTTCATTGATCAATTGATCGTCCAATAATCTCAAAGGGGATGTTATTGTTTCAAGATAATCTGGCAATAACCCAATATCAAGTATGCTAATTTTGCCTATATAACTTTCATGTTCGGGGAATAGGAATGATAGTTTTATGATTTGGAAAGTCAATGTATGCAACGCATTGATGATTACATTGCCCGAAGTTGATTTGTCTGCATACAATCCACTTGGCAAATCTATTGAAATGACCTGGGCTTTTGATTGATTAATGTGTTTTACCAATTGAGCAGAAAGCCCTTCAATTATTCTATTGATACCCGTGCCAAACAATGCATCTATTACCAATTCATTGTTGCCAATGATCGGAAAGAAATCCATATGCTGCAAAAAGTGAATCTCAACCGGATAGCCATGGAGTTTCTTCAGGTTTGCCTGAAAATCATCTGTGCCTAAAGTGCCAAATTCCAATATGTAAACATCTACCTTGAAATCATTTTCTACCAATAGCCTGGCTATGGCCAATCCATCTCCACCATTGTTTCCTTTGCCGCAAAATATTTTAACGGGAGCGGAGTACACATTAAAGTTAACCATCCAATCTGTACAGGCCTTTGCAGCTCGTTCCATCAGGTCAATGGAAGCTATAGGCTCGTTGGCGATGGTGTATTCATCCCACTTCCTTATTTGATCTGAGGATAATATTTTCATTGATTGCTCGGGGGCTTATAAAATCAAAGTAATTGTAGAAATGAAACTTATGCAGGAATAGCCACCTTCTTTGACAACCAACTATCTTTCACCGGTATCATCCATTTGGTTAACAGCTCTTCCTTGGTTAATACAACGTTGTTAAAATAAATGGTATTGCTATCAATGAAATTGTTAGCCGCTGCATAGGACAATTGTGAAAGCGGCAATAATTGCACTTTACCTTTAACGGCAAAAGCAAGATTATGCCGGTCAAACATATCTACACTGAATTTTTGTTCTATTGCTTTGATAAGTCGAACACTGCTATCTGTACTGCATCCCCCAACTGTTGCCTGCGATTCATCTGCCATCAGCACAATGAACTGACCAAAAAGTAAATTAGCATATCCTTTTACACTGGCACCATGAGATGTCCATTGACCAACAAACTCGGTCATCATGTCTTCTATCTCAAGCGCTTCTCCAAGTGTAAATAATCGGCTACCCTGGTAAATCCACACTTTAGACATCGAATGGAAATCTTCGGGGATCAGGTGTTTGTATTCGAAAGTCATTTTTTTTAGTTTGAGGTTTTTAGTTTGAAGTTTGATGTTTGATCCATTTGAAAGATAAATGCTATCTCACCATCGCTTGGGCTACAATCTCTGCAACATCCATTACCATCACGTCATTTTCTTTCTCTTTGTTTTTTACGCCATCAGTCATCATGGTATTGCAGAATGGACAAGCAGCAGCAATGATATTGGCGCCGGTTCCTATTGCTTCTTCCGCTCTTTCAATATTCACATATTTACTACCTTGTTCTTCTTCCTTAAACATTTGAGCACCGCCGGCTCCACAGCACAGTCCATTGCTACGGCATCTTTTCATTTCTATCAGGTCAGCATCTAACATTTCCAACACTTTACGGGGTGCTTCGTAAATGCCATTGCTTCGACCTAAGTAACAACTATCGTGATAAGTTATTTTCTTTCCTTTAAAACTGCCGCCCTCATTCATTTTTATCCTGCCTTCATTTATTAACTCCTGTAATAATTGTGTGTGATGAATGACTTCATAATTGCCTCCTAATTCAGGGTACTCATTTTTCAACGTATTAAAGCAATGCGGACAAGCCGTTACAATCTTTTTTACTTCATAGCCATTTAGCAACTGAATATTGTTGTAGGCCATCATTTGAAAAATAAACTCATTGCCCGACCTTCTTGCAGGATCGCCTGTACATGCTTCTTCTTTTCCAAGAATGGCATACTTGATACCAACATGGTGCAAAATTTCTGCGAAGGCTTTGGTAATCTTTTGTGCTCTTTGATCAAAGCTACCTGCGCATCCTACCCAAAACAGTATCTCCGGGGTTTCACCATTTGCCATCATTTCAGCCATTGTTGGTACATTCATCTTTCAAACTTTGGTGTCAAAAGTAGTTTGAAATTAGCTCACAAAAAAGGACATATTTGCCTGCTATTCTACATTACTTTTGCAGCTATCTGTATGACGAGTTCTAAAATTGGAAAAAATCGCTCTTTAAATTGGGAAAAATGGCCTTTTTGGCTTATTTATTCTCCGTTGGTCTTTGTTTGGATATACTATGCTGTCAAAGCCCGTACCTTTTGGTTTATGTCCAACATCAACCCCACACTTGAGTTTTCCGGATTTGAAGGAGAACCCAAAAAGGAGATGTACTTGCAACTTCCCAAAGCCGATTATCCCAAAACAATCTACATAGATGGTGATTCTTCTTTTGCACAGGTGAAGGAAATGCTGCTCGACAATGGCTTTTCCTATCCATTTATTGTAAAACCGGATATTGGCATGCAAGGGTTGCTGTTCCGCAAAATAAATGAAGAAGCGGAGTTGGTGCACTATAACCTGTTTGTTCCCGTTAATTATTTGATCCAGGATTTGGTGGAATTACCCCTGGAGTTCAGTGTATTTTACATCCGCTATCCGGGAGAAAAAAAAGGGCGGATCACAGGTTTTATCCAAAAGGAATACATGGCTGTAACTGGCGATGGAAAATCCACCTTGCTGCAACTAATCAGATCGCATCCCAAAGCTGCTTTGCGAACTGCCGAAATGAAAACCAAGCATGAAAAGCGACTGAACGAAGTGTTGGCCAAAGATGAAAAATTCATTTTAAGCATTGCAGGCAATCACAACAGGGGTGCTCGGTTCATCAATTTGGATGAATTAATAGATGAGCCCTTGTGCAGCGTATTTGATGCTATTGGCCGCACGGCCAATGAATTTCATTATGGACGATACGATGTGAAATGCACCTCAATAGAAGACCTGAAGATGGGCAAAAATTTGTCTATTCTGGAATTTAATGGGTCAGGGGCAGAACCCAACCACATTTACGATTGCGGAATGAGTTATGCAGAGGCTTTGTCAGAAATTATGATTCATTGGAAAGCTATGTACCAAATTGGCTGTATCAATAAGAAAAGGGGATTTTCATATTGGGGTTTTGTAAAAGGTTGCCGCTATTTGATCAATGCAAAAAAATTCTTCTCTAAACTGAGGGCCTATGATATCAACATGGATGTTGAAAACTAAGTGCAACCTTTCTGGATATCAAAATATAAGTTCGTTCCATGAAACGCTGGTTTACCG
>JANPHE010000315.1:0-19684 GCA_031424295.1 Segetibacter sp.
TTTTATTCTCTCAATTATTTTGCTTTCTTTCTCGTCGAAGCAATAATCATTACAACTTCATATTAAATCCCAGTCCAATTAAGCTTTTCATTTGTAGTCCAGCGCTTGTTCCATTCTTCCCAAACAGTCTGACATCGTCGTCGTAAATAAGGTCTAAATTGTAAGTAGCTGAGAAAAATTTATTTATCTTAAAAGAGAAAAAATTTGTTTGAAAGACGTCCACATTTCCGGGCTTTCTGCTGTAGTTGCTAAACAAATCCAATCTGCCTTTATAGCTAACATTCGCTGCAATAATCTGCATCCAATTTACACTTGCAAATGCTCCTACTTCATTAAAAGTGGTTTTTCCCGGTGGAACTCCATAAGCACCTAAAGCGGATAATTGTTTGTTTCCAACTATTGTCAATCTCGATGTTATTGGTGACACAAATATGGAAAAGTTGACCGATGGCTTATAATCTAAACCCGCAGAAAGCAGTACATATGCCGGGGAAAGAAATGAAGAAGAAAATACCTTGCTTGTATCGGTATAAGTAAATCCATCAAACATTTGGCTTCGAAAATTCAGCATGCCTGTAAGAAATATTTTATTACCCAGATTATAACCATATTTAGACAATAAGTCAAGCCGGTCATCATTTTTCCGCACTCCAAGGCTTGTTGTTTTTAGCATTCCAAAATTGAAATCTAAGTTATTGTCCCAATTTACCTTTCCCTTTCTGTGATAAATGAAATAGTTGACATAGCTGTTGACTGCCAATGAGAACTTATCTCCACCTGCCGACCAGTTTTTAAGCGATCCTTGGGTTCCATTTATATTAATGGTTCCACCCCTTAACCAAGTCCAATTGGTTGTATCGGTTACCTTTTTTACAATAGTTTTTTCAGACTCAGCTTTTAATTTTTGAGCAACAGCATTGTCTTGTGAGTAAGAAACAAAACAAAAAAATAATGTGGTCAAAACCATTAAATATCTTTTCATTAATTCAATTTTATTTTTAATAATAAAGCGCAAACATATGAAATTTCACATGCCTGATATTCCAAAATCTTGATCAGGGTATAATTTAATTACTAGTTTATTGGATGCTTATTTTTCTGCAATCAACCGCTCTAATACGTTATGTACTATTGGGCAAATGGTGGAGTTCTTAAGTGTTAGTTGGGGCCGTTTTAGTAAGGTGTCTTCGTCAGTGTAAGGATATCGGGCACAATCGCTTGGTCGTTGGTCATAAATTCCACAGTAGTTATCTTCACCCAGAAAAGGGCATGGCGTTGATCGGGTTACATAATCTCCATCATTGTCTAGCCTGAGGTAATTTTCAATAAAATCTCCTTCCTTCATTTTGAGGTGTTTGCTAATCCTTTTGATATCCGGTGTTTTAAAACGAGGAGAGTAATTCCGGCAGCAATTGGCACAAGAAAGACAATCAATGGAAGCAACAACTTCTTCATGAATATCCGGCAATTTCTTCAGCACTACATTTTTATTAGCTTTTTGAAGAAATTGTTTGTAAAGCTTTTGATGCTCCGCAGAAGTTTTTTCCCAGGTAGGAATATTGTTATTGAATGCCATAATAAAAGACTTCTTCGAGGATTTTTTTTCTAGCAAATATCAAGAATAATATACAACATGAGGCTGCATTATTATTCAAAGACAATCACTAATAATTCTAATGATATTAATGTTTAAATCAAACTAAAGCTAATTCTAATACTTGTCCCATGGTTTTTACATAATGAAAAGTAAGCCCCTCTATAAATGTACTGTCTATTTCCTTTACATCTTTTTCATTTTGCCAGCACATAATTATTTCTTTAAGTCCGGAGCGTTTTGCTGCCAACACTTTTTCTTTAATTCCACCTACTGGCAATACCTGTCCACGCAATGTTATCTCACCTGTCATTGCTAGAAATGGTTTTACTTTTCTGCCGGAGAAAGCACTCACCAATGAAGTAAGCATTGTTATTCCTGCACTTGGACCATCTTTGGGTACTGCACCTTCAGGCACGTGAATATGAATTGATTTTTTCTGAAACAATACTGAATCAATATTAAACTTCTTACAATTTGCTTGTAAATAACTTAAGGCTGTAGATGCACTTTCCTTCATTACATTACCCAAATTACCTGTTAGCTTTAAGTCCGGCTTATTGTCACTTAGCAAGGTTTCTATAAAAAGTATATCTCCGCCAACGTAGGTCCACGCAAGGCCTACAGCAACTCCGGGCATGTTTACTGTCTTATAAATTTCGTTACTATACCGGAATGATCCTAATATTTTCTCAACATCAATACTAGTTAGATTAGCTTTTACCTTTCCTTTTACTGCCATTTCCTTCGCTTGATAACGCATAATAGAGGCTAATTGACGATCTAATTCTCGCACACCACTTTCTCTTGTATAGCTTTCAATTATTTTCTCTAATATCTTATCAGAAATCTTAAAACTACCAACTTTTAAACCATGTGCTTCAAATTGCTTTGGTACTAAATGACGCTTCGCAATCTCAACCTTTTCTTCAATCGCATAACCACTCAAATCAATGATCTCTAACCTGTCCCTAAGAGCAGGTTGAATTTGATTGATGTTATTAGCAGTTGCAATAAACAACACTTTGCTGAGGTCGTATTCTAATTCAAGGTAATTATCGTAAAACGTATGATTTTGTTCCGGATCTAGTACTTCCAACAATGCACTACTTGGGTCTCCCCTATGTTCGCTGCCCACTTTGTCAATTTCATCAAGAATAATAACAGGGTTGCTGCTTTTTACTTTTCTGATGCTTTGAATAATCCTTCCTGGCATAGCCCCAATGTATGTTTTTCTATGTCCTCTTAGTTCACTTTCATCATGTAATCCACCAAGACTTAACCGAACATATTTTCTTGCCACGGCACTAGCTATACTTCTGCCTAAAGAGGTTTTTCCAATTCCCGGAGGGCCAATAAAACAAAGAATAGGACTTTTCATGTCGCCTTTTAGTTTAAGCACAGCCAAATACTCCAGTATTCTTTCTTTGATTTTGGTCATTCCATAATGGTCATGGTCCAAAATTTTCTTTGCTTTTTTTAGATCATAACTGTCCTTAGTATATTCCTCCCAAGGCAAATCCAACATTAAATCAATATGGTTGTAAACGACAGAATAATCCGGCGTACTCGGATGCATTCTTTCTAGTTTTTCAATATTGCTTTTGAAAAGATTTTTAGCTGCTACCGGCCATTTTTTCCCCTCTCCTTTCTTCTTCATTTCTGCCACTTCCCTGTCATTGATGTCACCTCCTAGTTCTTCTTTAATACTTTTAAGTTGCTGCTGCAGAAAGTAATCCCGTTGCTGCTTATCTAATTCTGTACGGGTTTTATTTGTTACCTTATTTTTTAACTCAGCAAACTGAAGCTCCTTTTGTAATATCTGCATCAATTCCTCAGCTCTTTGTTTCACATCATGAATTTCTAGCAAACGCTGTTTTTCACTTATGTCGCTGTTAAGATTGCTACTAACAAAGTTGATTAGAAAAGAAGGGTTTTCTATGTTTTTAAGAATTATAGAAGCCTCTGTTGGCAGGTTTGGTGACATAGAAATAATCTGACTAGCTAAATCCTTGATATTGCTAAGATAAGCAGCAAAGTCATCATCTTTTGGTGCTACATCTTCATCCAATAAAGATACTTTCGCTTTAAAATAAGGATCATAACTAGTAATACTATCCAATGAAAATCTTCGCTTGCCTTGAATAATTATTGTAGTGCCTCCATCAGGCATTTTAATAAGCTTAATTATTTTAGCAACGGTCCCAATTAAACATAAATCCTTTATTTCGGGCTCTTCTATGCTACTATCTGTTTGGGCAAGTACTCCAATTAACTTATTGTTCTTATAGGCATCATTTACAGCTTTTATACTCTTATCACGACTGACAGTAATGGGTAAAACCACTCCAGGAAACAAAACAGTATTGCGCAATGGTAGAATAGGAATATCGCCAGGAATATCAACTATTTTATCAGCTTCATTCTCATATTCATTCAAAGGAATTATTGGAATAAAATCATTGTCATCCTCTTGATTGATAAACATTTTATGTTGAGCCATATTAATTTAAAGAAGGACATTCTGTCACTTCATTTTATATTTTTTGAAATATTGAACCGGCTTTAATATGTTTCAATATTAATGCCATTGCAAAGAAACATAACATTCGCTATCAAAGTGACATAAAAAAAGCATTGCCAATTAGACAATGCCCTTTTATTTATTTTATTAAATAAATTATAATATTTTGTATCCAACACCAAACTGAATCTGCTGTGATTTCCAGTTGTCAGTATTTGGAGCATCGTTAATGCTACTCAAACCTATATTATAACGTCCATAAATTCTAAGTGAAGAAAAGTTAAGTGTCAAACCTCCTACTAATTGAAAATCTCCACTTTTTACTGATTCTTTTGCATTTCCAAATGTTGAATTACTTTGGTTAATTAATATTCCATATTGAGGTCCTAGATTTAATGCTACACTATTGGTAAGGTTATATTTCAACAATAAAGGAACAGTCAGGTATTGCAATTTGATGGAAGTGGTATTATCCTGCCAACCAGTCAATGCACTGTTTGTTCCGGCAGCTTTTTTAGTATTTACCTGATTCCATAATAATTCAGGCTGAAGACCAAACTTCTTGCCGAGGCCTATTTCACCAAATAATCCAACGTGGTAGCCCAATTCATACCCTTGTTTAAATTCTTGACCGGATATTTTATTGAGGTTTGCACCTGCCTTAATCCCAAAACCTATACTTTGAGCACTTACAACATGAAAACTTGCTACAAGTAAAAAGCCTAAAATAATTTTTCGCATATTCTTTATTTTAAATTTTGTCAAATTTTATGCCAACCAATTAATAGAAAGCTGGTTATCAGCAATTTTCAACGAGAAAATTCAAACAATGTCGCAGTAAAAATAGCTTTTTCTTTCTTTTTGAAAATCACATCCCAATACCCATTATACTTTAGCACTTTTGGAACTAATAAATCTCCAGTTTTCTCCAAAATCACTTCCATTTTTACATCAAAATCATAAATACCTGCGTTATAACTCAGGGTATAATTTCGAGCAATAATGTCAAGAGTACTAGCATTGAACCATGTGGTCATTTCGTCAATTACAATATTACTTCTTTCGTTCACGGACAAATCGTTTTTTGGAACAATTGTAAATATGTAACAGGTCTGCCCCATATATTCTTTTCGATCTATTCTGTAATTATAAAGTTCGGCAACTTTGTCATCAAACAATGCCAATTTATTGCCAATAAATGGAAGTCCGGCAATACGTGTTCCAGGATTAAAGAACAACTGTTTCAATTGTTCTTTGTGTTTTTGCATACCGGTTTTCCCCTTTGCAGAGAACTCCCTACCCTTTACAATGTTGGTTTCGCCACATACTTTTCCTCTGGTAAAAAAAAGACTGCTGTATAAATCTGCTGTTGTGTAGTTTGTATTTCCTGTTTTGTCGTAATAATCTCCGGTTACTTTTTCTTCAATAATTTCCATGGTGCGACAGCCATTTGTATAATGTTGCTTTGTTTGGCTTTGTAAGGTTGCTTTTTCCTTGCCATTTTTATCAATGATTCGGATATCATTGTAAGAAGAGAAATTAAGAATACGGAGATTTTTAAAAGCTTTGAAAAATGTAGTGTCGTTTTTTACGTAATCAATAAAGGAAGGAACACTAAAATTGTTTCTAACGACTACATCTGAGAGTGTAAAAACCTGATTGTTATAAAAAATTGTAGTGTCTTTTAATGCCTTCAATGTGTCCTCTTGAGAAAAAGTATCCTGAAAGAAAGCAAAGCTGACAATTATCAGAATAAAGTGCTTCATTATTTGGCAAGCATCATCTTGTAATCTACTTTTATTTTCCCTTTACTGATGTCGTTCAATTTGCCTTGTAGCATTTTTTTCCGCAAAGGTTTAAGGTAATCAATGAATAATTTACCTTCCAAATGATCGTATTCATGCTGGATAACCCTTGCAGTAATTCCGACAAATTTTTGAGTATGTTTTTCAAAATGTTCATCCAAATACTCTATAACAACTTCTTCAGGACGCATCACATCCTCTCTTATCTTAGGAATGCTCAGGCATCCTTCATTGTATTGCCAATCATCGCCATCGAACTCTACTATTTTTGCATTGATGAAAACTTGTTTTATTCCGGGTTCATCAGCATAAACGCCTTTATCTTCTGCTTCCTGATTTTCAAATATTTGGGTACTGTCTACAACAAACAGCCTAATGTCTCTGTTGATCTGAGGTGCAGCAAGACCAACGCCATTGCTTGCATACATGGTCTCCCACATATCACTTACCAGTTTTTCTAAGTTGGGATGTTCCGGTGCAATATCCTTACAAACTTTCCTCAAAACCGGTGCTCCATAAGCTACAATAGGTAGTATCATTTATTCTTTTACTATTATGTTAATCGGCAAATTTACTTTGATTTATTACAAATATCAATAGCCATGCTATGTAATAGTGTTAAGATATTCCTGCAAAATAATAGTGGCAGCTATCTCGTCTACCATATTTTTATTCTGCCTATCCTTCCTTTTCATGCCGCTTTGCACCATGCTTTGAACTGCCATTTTAGAAGTAAATCGCTCATCCACCTTCATAATCGGAATTGTCGGAAAAACCTTTTTAAAACGATTGATAAAAGCCTGAACCAATGGTGTTGCGTGTGTATCAGAATCATCCCAATTGGTTGGATGTCCTATTATAACTAATTCCACTTCTTCTTTCTTGAAATAATTGATTAAAAATGTTTCCAGATCTTTGGTATGAATGCCAGCTAACCCTGTAGCAATGATTTTTAATGGATCCGTTACCGCTATTCCGGTTCTTTTTGAGCCATAGTCTATTGATAATATTCGGGGCAAAATGAGTGTTGAGTTGAAAGTAATTTAATTGAAAAAAAGCTCCTTTAATAAATCTTATTGATAAACAAATCTGCAATTACAAAAATAGCAAAGACTACACTAGCAACGCCATTGGCAGTCATAAATGCAATATTTACACGGCTAAGATCATTGGGTTTTACAATAGAATGCTGATAAATAAGCAGACTGATAAAAATAAAAACACCTATCCAGTACAACCAGCCGGATCCTATAATAAACCCTGCAGTAACAACCAATAAACCACTTATCAAATGCAGTACCTCAGACATTTTCAAAGCCTTTTCTTTTCCTAATACCGCCGGTATTGAAAAAAGTTTTTGCGACCGATCAAATTCTACATCCTGCAAAGCATAGATAATATCAAATCCACTAACCCAAAAAAGTACAGTTAACGAGAAAAGTATTGGAAGGATTGCAAAGCTGCCTGTAACAGCCAAGTATGCCCCTATTGGAGCAAGCGACAAACCTAAACCAAGTACCAAATGACACAGTGGAGTAAACCTTTTTGTATAGCTATAAAATAAGATGACAAATAAAGCAACAGGGCTTAAATAGAAGCATAAGCTGTTGATAAACCATGTAGCAACCATAAAAACCAAACAGTTAACCAATACAAACATCAAAGCGCTGCTTGCTGATATAACGCCAGCTGGAATTTCACGTATAGCAGTTCTAGGATTTTTTGCATCAAAACTTTTGTCCAACCATCTGTTAAAAGCCATAGCTGCACTTCGGGCAGTTATCATACAAATAACTACCAAAACAAATTTTATGAGTAAAAAACGCCAGCTTATATGCTCAAATGGTTTGCTCCACCCTATAGCATCATTTAAGTTATACTGTGAATATGCTGGACAATTTGGCAATCTAATAGCCATAAAAAAGCCAATCATTGCAAAAGGCATTGCAAAAATGGTATGAGAAAATTTGACTAATGAGAGGTAATTTTTTATTGTTGTCATCCTTTCAATTTCTGCTATTTAATTTAGTTAAAAATCCCATTGAATTTTTCATCAAATTATTCAAAAAATAATTGCCGCTTAAAGTTGACCAATCTCCATTCTAATGTTTTTTCGGGCCGCATCTTCTATCACTATCCTGAATTCTTCTGTTATAAAAATATTTTCAGAAGAAAGGAATTTTTCCAACGCTTCTTTCCTTCCGGCTCTGTACAATTCATCTGAATACTGAGCATATTCTTTTCTAATCCTGCTGCTATACAATTTATAGGTTTCAAAGTCTTCGCCTAATATAGCCATATCAAGATCCAGAAAAAGTGCAAGATCATTTGAAAGTGAATGTTCAGTTGGTACTTCGTGAAGCTTAGTGGCCATGATAAACACCTTCACCTGTTCAATGATTTCCTTTTTTACCATCAACTCAGCAAGATGAATGGCAGCAATTTCGGTGCTTTCTGTTTCATTGTCTTTGCGATAAGTATCATAAACGATATCGTGGTACAAAATAGCAAACCCCATTACCGCTGGATTTTTGACCTGTGGTAAGTATGAACTTAACAAACTAAAAATATAGGCAATATGGTTGATGTTATGGTAAGCCCTGTGTGGCTCGCTATACCTATACACGATCTCTTGCCATAGTTTTTCCTTTACGTCATTCTTATTAGAGAATGCAGTTAGTTGCTCCCATCTCTCTTTCACAAATTCTTCTACTTCATTCATTTATTGAATCTTTACTGCCAATTTACTTTTTTTATATCCGTAAACGAAATACAAAATCAAACCTAATAACAACCAACTAGCAAACCATGCCCAATTTTTTGCTGTCATTCCTGTTAGCAGGTACATGCAGGTTGTAAGGCCCATCAATGGTATCAGCGAATATTTTTTGATAAAACTGACCGCACTTATTCCAAAACAACAAATCCAGAAAACAATAGTTGAAATATTCAATGTCTTTTTAGCAATTAAAGCATTTTCATAACTCAATCGCTTTGCCTCAACTAACGTTGGGTCTATGCCAGCTATTGCTGCTTTTGCCTCTGCATCCGTCAGATGAAAGGTAAAAAGATCATCCAAATAATTATGGTTGATTATAAAAGCAACCAAAAGACTAATGATTATAATTATTGGAAATGTAAATTGCCCATTGATATAAGGGATATGAAATTTACCAGCTTCTTTTTCTTTTCTTGGAATGAGCAAAACACCCCCACAAACCAACACAAAAGCAAATAAGGTAGCTATGCTTGTAAAATCAAGTACAAAAGTTTTGTCAGTGAAAAGAATAGGAACCCCAACTACCAACCCTGTAATTATCGTAGCAAATGAAGGTGTTTTATATTTTGGATGAATTTTTTGAAATACGGGGGGTAATAATCCATCTCTGCTCATACTCATCCAAATCCGTGGCTGCCCCATTTGAAATACCAGCAATACACTCGTCATGGCAACTACGGCAGCTATAGCAACAAAAAACTGCATCCATCCAACATTCAGGTTATCTTTCTCAAAAATAAATGCTAGCGGATCACCTACTCCATCAAAATTTCTATAATTAACGGCACCTGTCAGCACCAATGTCAACAGTATATAAACGATCGTACAAATGACAAGCGAAAGAATCATTCCTTTGGGTAAATCACGTTGTGGATTTTCGCTTTCTTCTGCTAAAACACTTACAGCATCAAATCCGATATAAGCAAAGAATACCCCACTTACTGCCATCATTACACCCCCAAAGCCATTGGGCATAAAAGAATTTACACCTGCATCATTGGCAGGCATCCAGTTTGCAGTTAAACCATTGGCAAAAACGAGGTAGCCTCCAACCAATATTACCAGGCCAACTACGATCATTTTTAAGATTACCATTACATTACTGAAATTGCGACTTTCCTTAATACCCTTATAAACCAAAGCTGTGATAAAAAGGTTAATCAATAACGCAGGCAAATCAAAAATTATCCGCAATCCTCCAACCATAGGCGCATTATTCCATGCATCCAATACAGCCGCATTCTTAGAGCCTGTTATTATTTCATGCTTCACTTCCAAATAACTAGTACAAATATATTCGGGCAAGTGAATGTTTAATTTTTGCAAAAAGGAAGTAAAATAATCGCTCCAGCTATAAGCTACGTATATGTTTCCAATAGAGTACTCCATAATAAGTGCCCAACCAATCATCCATGCAAACAACTCACCAAAAGAAGCATAGGCATAGGTATATGCACTACCTGCAACAGGTATGCGACTTGCAAATTCAGAATAGCAAAAAGCGGTAAAGGCACAGGCAACAGCTGTTATACAAAATAAAATAACAACACCCGGACCGCCATGAAAAACGGCGCCTCCAAGACTGCTAAAACTACCAGCCCCTAAAATAGCAGCTATACCAAAAAAAGTAAGGTCTTTTAACTTTAGTACTTTGTGGAGTCCCCCACCATGTACATCGCCTGCTGCAAGATTTGAATCAGCTACAATTTTTTCAATTGTTTTTTTTCTGAACAGAGATGATGACATGAAAATGTAGCGTTTTAATGATGAATTGGTTTACAAAAAGAAGGATAAAAGTAATTATTAATAATCACGTTGTACCAGAAATGCTGCCAGTTCTTTTAACGGTTTCTTTCGTACAGTTAATACTGCTATTTCTTCCAAATGTTTTAGCGCATTGGCAATGTATTTGTCTTTCAAATCCCTGGCCCAATCATCTACTCCACATTGCCTGAAAATTTCCAACACTTTTAAAACTTTGTCATCATCTTGGTTGGTTGTTAGCCTTAAAAGTTCATTTTTTTGTTCTGCTGATGCAATGTTCAATGCATGAATCATCAGGAATGTTTTTTTATTGGCAAGAATATCGCCTCCTGTTTGTTTCCCCACTTTAGCCGGATCGCCAAAAGCATCAAGATAATCGTCTTGAACCTGAAAAGCAATACCAAGATTAAGTCCAAATTCGTATAAATGATGGGCATTGCCCTCTCCTGCCCCACCTAATATGGCACCCATTTGCAGACTGGCGGCTATCAATACCGAAGTTTTTAATCCAATCATATTGATGTATTCATCCAGCTTTACAATGTTTTTTTTCTCAAAATCCATGTCTAACTGTTGACCTTCGCATACCTGTCTTGCCGTTTTGTTGAAAAGGCTCATCACCCGATTGAGATAGATGGTTCGGGTTTTATTGATGTATTCATATGCTTGAATCAACATTACATCGCCAGCCAATAAAGCGGTGCTTTCGTCGTACTTTGTGTGCACAGTTTGCATTCCTCTTCTTAGAGGCGCTTTATCCATTATGTCATCATGGATAAGGGTGAAATTGTGAAAAAGTTCAATAGCTGTAGCCACATGAAAGGCGTCGGGAGATATTTCATCAAACAATTCATTGCCCATAAGGCACATAACTGGCCTTATTCTTTTACCACCCAACCCCAAAAAATATTCGCACGGATCGTACAATGAATGGGGGTCGGCAGGAAAATGTTTATTTCCAAAGTGATGCGTAAATTGGTCAACCAGTTCTTTAAAAGAATGCATGCGATAATTTTCTGAATGGGCAAATATATGGTTTATCAGTAGTCGGTTTTATAGGAAACCTGGTCTAATTTAATTTTATCCTATCTATTTCCATAGCCAGCATGCAACCATCATCGGCCTTGCTCCCTTACCTTTGCAGCCTATGATGGAAGAGAATGATGTAGAATTGGAAGAAAGTAGCGAAGAACTTTATGAAAAGCAAGTTATCCAAACGGCCAAAGGGCAAGAACCCTTGCGTATCGACAAGTTCCTGATGAACCGAATAGAAGGTGCAACACGGAACAAAATTCAACAAGGTATTGAAGCAGGACATGTAACTGTAGATGGAAAAGAAGTAAAAGCAAACTTTAAAGTAAAGGCATTTCAGGAAATCGTTATATACTCAACCAATCACCCGGATGAAACGGATTTGGTACCCGAAAAAATGGACATCAACATAGTATATGAAGATGATACAATTATGATTATTGACAAACCTGCAGGTATGGTGGTTCATCCGGGAAGTGGCAACTATAGTGGAACCTTACTAAACGGAATAAGTTACTATTTGCAACAGCAAAAACCTGGATTAGATGAAAAAACATTGCCAAGATTTGGACTGGTGCATCGAATAGACAAAAATACTAGCGGTTTATTGGTCATGGCTAAGACTTCTGAAGCAGCCCGACATCTTGCTCAGCAATTTTTTCATCATACCATAGAGCGAAAATACGTGGCCTTAGTATGGGGAGATATGGAAGCAGATGAAGGTACAATTGTAGCACATGTTGGGCGCAATCTGCGGTTTAGAAAATTATTTGAAGCCTATCCAGAGGGAGATCATGGCAAAGAAGCCATCACCCACTATAAAGTATTGGAAAGGTTTAATTATGTAACCTTGGTGGAGTGTAAGTTGGAAACCGGAAGAACGCATCAGATAAGGGTACACATGAAGCACATTGGTCATACCCTATTTGCCGATAGCACTTATGGAGGAGATAGAATATTAAAAGGAACAGTTTTTACCCGTTACAAGCAATTTGTTGAAAATTGTTTTGACCTTTGCCCAAGGCAAGCACTTCATGCTAAGACTTTAGGATTTGTTCATCCTGCAACCGGCGAAAATGTGTTTTTCGAATCACCAATGGAACCTGATATGGAAAAGTTGATAGATAAATGGAGAAATTATGTGAAAACCCGGCAAGAATAGCCCATCAAAAAGTACTGCCATCCGCCACTTTCTTCCCTTTTTTTCCTGCTTTCTTTTCAAATTCCATCACTTCTTTTGGCTTTACTTTGGCCGGAGGTTTTGCGGTAGCTGTTCCCGCCTGGTCATCTGAACCGGGAGAATTGGTAGTAGATGCAAACCCGCCATTATTTGCAAAAGCTTTCATTGGATCTTCAATTTTACCAAGAAAATAAGTTTCACTTTTGGTTAAAGCACCAGAACCACTTTCATAATATTTCCAGGTACCGTGTTTAACAGCAGTTCCTTCTATTTTGATAACCTTTCTTTCTACCTTCATTGGATCTATCGGGTCTTGAACATCTACCGTATCATAGGGATATTCAGGATTTACTGCTTTCCAGCTTTCTTCTCTGATAATGCCGGCTATATTATAGTATTGGCTTCTGCCATCTTTGTTTCCCCATCGAAATGTCTCAATTGCATAGAGATCACCAACTGCAGTATAAACCCTCCAAACGCCTTCTTTCTTACCGTCTTTGTAAGTACCTTCTTCGTCATAACCGGGTTCTCCTCTTACACCTTCTACATTCACTACCCACTTCCCCTGCCTTCTATCCTGTTGATCTATGCAGTTGATGGTATCGCCCTTTTGGGTCAGGCGATAGGATTTACATTGTGCAGAACAAGTATAGCCAATCAATATGGAAAGATAGAATAAAAAGTTTTTCATACAAATGATTAATGGTCGAAATTAAAACTTGTTTTACCGTTAATGAAGAATTGCATGTTAAAATAAACGAAGGTTCTATGCAAAATATTGAACAGCCAACTCATACCCTTTCAATCCAAGTCCTGTAATGGTTCCCTTACATTGTGCTGATACGTGGCTAATTTTTCTAAAATCTTCCCTGGCAAAAATATTGCTGATGTGCACTTCTACTACCGGTGATGAGATAGCAGCTATGGCATCTCCAATGGCAACAGAGGTATGTGTAAAGCCGCCCGGATTGAAAATGATACCATCTGCAGAAAATCCAACTTGTTGCAAATGATTAATAAGTTCGCCTTCTACATTGCTCTGAAAATAGGAAAAGCTTATGTGAGGAAATGCAGTTTTCAATTGGATAAAATAATCCTCAAAGGATTGATGTCCATAAACTTCTGGTTCACGTTTGCCTAAAAGGTTAAGGTTAGGACCGTTGATAATTGCTATGTTCATGCTTTTTCAGTGTATTTGTAAATGTAAGGAACTCAACATTCATAGACTAACTTCTTAAACTTACTTCATCTCTTGTTTGTGCACTTTACATCTTTCAATGCCCAAAACTATAGCTTAGAACAATAAAGGTTCGTTTAATATTATTCATGAAAAAAAGTTGATAATGCCTAAGTTTCTTATGTATATTTGTGCATGCAAAAGACCAATCCGATAGTAAAAGGTTCGCTAACTACTATTGTGCTAAAGCTGCTATCCGAAAACAAGCGGATGTACGGTTATGAAATTACTAGAAGAGTACGGGAATTAACCAATGGCGAATGGCAAATTACAGAAGGGGCTCTCTACCCTTCTCTCCATAAACTAGAGGCCGAAGGCATGTTAGAAGTTACTATAGAACAAATGGGGAACCGTGCCCGGAAATATTATAGTCTTACGCAAAAAGGATCAAAGGAAACCACAAAGAAAATGGCCGAATTAAAATCGTTTTTTGAACAGATGCAACTCATATTAAATATTCCAGGATTGGCAATAAAATAGTAAGCATGGAGCCACTAAGCAAAGCCCAAATTGAGCAATTGTTTGAATTTACCAGAAAGAAATACGTTCAGTTTTATGATGTACAGGTAGAATTGGTTGATCATTTAGCTACCACTATCGAAGCTACCATAACAGAGAACCCAACCTTATCATTTGATCAGGCATTACAAAAAGTGTATGCAGGATTTGGCATTTTTGGCTTCGCCAAGGTAGTGCAGCAAAAATCGGAAGCAGTAGAAAAGCTCAACAGCCTTTTATGGCGTCAGGCATTCGTTAGTTATTTTACCCTTCCGAGGATAGCCCTCACTATTATGGTATTTATGTTTTGCTTTTGGATAACAAGCATGCTACCACCACATTTTTCAGACATCACCATCATTGCTATTTGGATCGCCTTTCTGGTGTATGGCATTTGGTTTATCAGAAAGGAAAAAAAGTTTAAACCCAATAAACCACTCCTGCTATACCGCGATCCCATGCTGATAGGTTCGCCAGGATTTATTGTATATCAAATTTGCATTTCCAATAACCATTATATAACCAACCCATGGCTAGTAGCTATTGCAGGTGCGTTACTTTTTGTAATGCAAGCATCTATTGTGCAGGTTTACAAAACCATTCGGAATAAAGCTGTTCAGCTCTATCCGGAGGCTTTTATGCTTGGATAACTTTAACTTGAATGACATAAATCTATTTTGCGCTGCTGAGGTCTTCCATCTATGCACCATGTGTTAGCCAAAGCCTTTGGCATGGGTAGACAGCGCAAATTCCATTGTAGGGTATCCCATGCGGACAAAGTTCTTACCCTAGATAAAGTTGCAGGTAATAACACGCTGCAATGGCAATGCTGCAAAACCAACAAGGGCAAAACATTCATTTTAAATATCCAAGTTGGCTCGAAAATTTTAATTTTTTGTTTGCTCCAAAATATTGACCCATTTACATAAATTTTATTCTTATATTCATCCCTAAATTATTTCTCATGAAAATATTTATTATAGCATTTTTGCTAATGCCTATTGGCATATATGCACAAACCGGCGGCACATGGACACCTACCGAACTTACAAATGCCCCAAAAGCCCGAACAGAAAGCAAAGCCGTGTGGACAGGCACTAAAATGATTGTATGGGGCGGAAAAGACAGCAGTGGCTACCTGAAATCAGGTGCCATTTACGACCCTGCTACCAACAAGTGGAAAACAATGGCTACAGCACCCTTATTGGGCCGGTCTAGCCACGCCATGCTGTGGACAGGTACAGAACTAATAGTGTGGGGTGGCAGGGGCCGGTATGGCACACCCCAAAAAAACAGGCTGTTTCATGACGGTGCACGCTACAACCCGAATACAGATACATGGACAAGTATTTATATTTACAATGACCCTTATTGTTCTTGTGGTCCTATAAATAAAAGAGGAAATTTAGACTTCTCCTCTATATGGACAGGTACAGAAATGCTTATTTGGGGGGGGGGGACATTACCGGCAATCGGTTTGCAGTTAATACACTTTACAGGTACAGCCCTACTAACCCCCCACCAAATATTTGGAAAGAAAATAACGCAAGCCCTATAAATGGCAGGTACAGTGCCCAAGCTGTATGGACGGGTACCGAAATGATTGTATGGGGCGGATTTTTTGTTGGCCGTTTTAAAAACAACGGTGCAAGGTACAAACCGGCAACCGATACGTGGGACACCATAGCCACTAACCCGGCCTTTGACTCCCTAACCCATGTATTAGCCGTAGTTTGGACCGGCAATCGCATGATAGCTATAGGGTCTAAACTGCAAAATGGCACATATATTCAAATAGGCAGAAAATACAACCCCGCCAACAATACATGGGAGGCCATTAGTATGGCAAATGCACCTGCCATCTACGCAGATTGTGCCTACACATGGACAGGTACAGAACTACTCATTTTTGGCGGTTCTAATGGTTCGGCGTTTGTAAATACCACGGCAAGCTACAACCCACAAACCAATACTTGGACCACCCTTAGCAATACCAATGCCCCCACCCCCCGAGGCGATGCCAATGCAGTATGGACGGACAATATGATGGTGATATGGTCGGGCAAAAACAACAACAACCAACCCCTCAACAGTGGTGGCCGGTATGTATTTGCCAACCAAAGAAAGGATGGTAGTGAAATACCTAATCTGATTACAAAAAAATAGATAACTAAAAAAACCATTAATTATGCCTGTTGCAATTTCCCAATTAATTATTTTCACTGATGTGCCAAGCCTTAACCCAACGGTATCCCTACCTACTACTAATTCAGACATTTATTCGTGCATTCGGTGCAGTATTTGAACTATTTTGGAAATCCATTTGGTTTTACACGGTGCTTTGTTATTGGGTTATTAGCATATAATTTCCAATAAAATTCTTTTTTCCAATAGTTCAATAACCGCCAATCTCACTATTTTGAAGCGGAAAGCTGCTGTAAAATAGGCGGATTATTGTACTCACTATTTTTACAAAAGTCCGCCATAGGCGGATAAATGCCAATCATTGAAAACAAATAGTCCGCCATAGGCGAATTATTTAAAAAAATATAAGCTACAAATTCCGCCATAGGCGGACTAATTCAAAAATACATTTTCATTAAATTCGCCTATGGCGGATTTTTTTATTGACAATTGAGTAAAAAGTCCGCCGCTTTTGTATAGGGTTTTCACCTAAGAACAGGGCATTTTACCTGTTACGAAACCCTTGAAAAGGGTTTGCTTAACCCCCGTTCTTCGAGGTATTCAGCAGGGTACCTCGATGCTAAGATAAATGCAGATCTCCGAAATATTGTCTTTGAATTTACTACGGCAAATGTTATAAAATGTGGTTATTGGCTATTTCCAAACCGGTAACGGGTGGCTATGCTTCTTTTTAGAAAGCCAATTTAAAGAACTTATGTGTTATTCAATCACTTGGTAATTTACCGGACGCAGTCCTCGGTTTTATTTCAGATTGATGTTAGCTTCGCAAAACTTCAATCAGCAACAGGCTGCTCGGTGATGAACACTTACGCTAGCAGAGCGATTCAGGCAAGTTCAGCTTTTTTACACGTGCCGGATACTGTTCAAACAGCATCTTTACCTGAACGTACAGCACCATGCTTTTTGAACACAGTCCGCCGCGGCGGATGGTTTGCATACGCTGTATGCAAAGCCTGTGCGGTAGACCTACTACCATCTTCTATTCAGCATTGAAAAGAACTATACTTATTCCTTTCATTCGAGATACACCCAACAATGGCAAAACATTAAAATGAACCATATTATTATTAGGAAATAATTTTGTTGTGCCCACTAAAGTTTTTTTCTTCTTGTAAATTACTTATTACCAGACAAAAAAATTATTCAAACTCTTTCTTCTCTTGTTCTTCTAAATATTTCTTCAAAGCCTTTTCTCCAAACATTTTAAATACCACCGGAGTAACAATCATATCCAGTAAAGTAGAACTGATTAACCCTCCTAAAATAACAGTAGCAACCGGGTATAAAATTTCTTTACCTGGTGCGGTGGCATCCAGCGTTAATGGTATCAATGCCAATGCTGCAACCAGCGCTGTCATCAGTACAGGAACCAGTCTTTCTAAAGAACCACGGATAATCATTTTATCACCAAAGGTTTCCCCTTCATGCTGTACTAAATGGATGTAATGAGAAATCATCATTATGCCATTGCGGCTGGCAATACCCGTTAGTGTAATAAAACCTACCAAAGTTGCTATGGAGAAAACACCACCTGTAAGCATTACTGCTACCACACTTCCTATCAATGCCAGTGGGATATTCAGCATTATCTGCCATACAATTCTGGCAGATTTAAAGTGGCTGTACAACACTAAAAATATCCCGACAAATGAAAAAATACTTAATAGTGCAATCAGCTTTGATGCCGATTGCTGGCTTTCAAATTGTCCGCCCCATTGCAGGTAGTAACCTTGTGGCAATTTTAACTGGTCATTTACTTTTTGCTGCATTTCTTTTACTGTAGTTCCCAAATCCCTGCCTTGTACATTGGCACTTACCACAATTCTTCTTTGGGTATTTTCATGGGATACGGAATTTACCCCATTCTCAATTTCAATACTGGCTATTTGTGACAAAGGAATGAGCGAACCATCAGGTAATGCAATTTGTGTGTTCCGGATATTTTCAATATTACTTCTGTCTGCATCATTGGTACGCAATAAAATATCGAAAGTTTTTTGTCCATCCAATACCTGGCTGCTAACTTTACCATTATAAAACACTTCTAAATCTTCTGCTACTTTACCAGCCTGTAGCCCGTAGCGTTGTAAGGCCTTCCTGTCTATTTTAATTTGCAGTTGTGGTACCAATACCTGCTTCTCCACCTGTAAGTCAACCACACCTGGCACGGTGCTTAAAATATCTTTCATTGCTGCAGCATTGGTTCTTAGTTCGGCCAAATCGTTGCCAAATATTTTAATTGCCACCTGCGCCCTTACACCGGAGAGCAAATGATCGAGGCGGTGAGAAATGGGTTGTCCAATATTTATGTTACTGCCTTTTAATATTTCCAGGTTTTCCCGTATGTCTGCTAAAACCACTTTCATACTTCTATGATTATCTTTTAATGCAACATCAATTTCTGTATAGTTTGGGGGTTCTGCATGTTCATCTAACTCGGCCCGGCCTGTTCGTCTTGAAGTAAGCAGCACATCCGGAATTTTTAAAATCTGCTTTTCAGCAATGCTGCCAATTTTATTGCTTTCATTCAATGATGTGCCGGCGGGTGCCACCACGTTAATTGTAAAACTGCCCTCATTGAATGGCGGTAAAAATTCAGTACCAAAAAATGGAACGACGGAAGCCGCAGCAATGATCAGGATGATGGCACTGCCAATAATTAGTTTAGGATGGTTTAATCCACGATGCAACAATTTCCTGTCCTGCTTTTTTAACCATCTTACCAATTGGCTGTCGCCGGCTTCCTCGCCCGCTTCCGAAAATCCCGGGCTGGCTTTCTGCAAAGGGGAAGGGGCCTTCTTCCAAAACATAAGGTTTACCGGGCGCAGGCTTTTTTCTGTACCCAACAGATAGCTGCATAAAGCAGGTGTAACGGTTAAGGAAACAACCAGTGAAGCGATGATGGAAGTAATATAGGCAATCCCTAATGGCGCAAATATTTTACCTTCTATGCCCTGTAAATAAAATAATGGCAGAAACACCAACACCACAATGATCGTGGCATACACGATAGAATTCCTTACTTCGCTGCTGGCTTCATAAATTACTTTTTTTAATGGTTTAGGA